>JAGPVK010000181.1 GCA_018067055.1 Sphingomonadales bacterium
GAAAATTGAAGCCGGTCAGAAAAAGAATGTCGGCCAGAAGGTAACGCCAGCCATCGGACTCGCCTTCATCTTCGAACGGCTGTCCAGCGATCTGGCGGTGCAGCAGGCCCAGTTTCTGTCGCTGGTCACGGCGCAGGCCGGCAAGCGGGTTGCTGGCGATTCGGATTATGCCGATCTGGTGCTGGGGCGAGCTTATGCTGCGGCTGAGAACCATGATCTTGCGATCGCCGAATTTGCCCGCATCGGTCCTGAAAGTCCTTATTATCTGATCGGACTGAGTTCGCAGATCGCGAGTTTCGTGACCAATGGCGATTTTGATCAGGCGATCGTCCGGCTGGACAGTGCGCTGGCGGCCGATCCCGACTCCCCCGAATTGTATATTTTGAAGGGCCAGTCGCTGCAGGCGCAGGGCGAAAACAAGGCGGCGGCTGCCGCTTTTGAATCGGCAATCGAACTGGGCAACATGTTGCAGCGGTCCGATGTGCTGATGGCCAATTACTGGCTGGCACTGGGCGGAGCTCAGGAACAGGCGGGGATCTGGCCAGGCGGCTTGCAGTCGCTGCAAAAAGCCAATGAATTGTTGCCCGATTCGCCGACCATTCTGAACTATCTTGGCTACGCCCAGCTCGAACGGCGGGAAAACCAGCAAGCAGCCGTTGCCGCGATCAAGCGCGCGCATGAACTGCGCTCCGACTCGCCGGCGATTACCGATTCCCTCGGCTGGGCCTATTTCGTCACCGGTGAGCATGATCGTGCCGTGACCTATCTGGAAAGCGCGCTGGAAGGCCAGCCACAGGATCCCACGATCAATGAGCATCTCGGCGACGCCTATTGGACGGTGGGTCGCCTCTATGAAGCGCGCTATGCTTGGAAATCGGCGAAGCTATTCGCCGAGGGTGACGATGTGCAGCGACTCGCCAGCAAGATTGATCTGGGTCTCCGGCCCGAACTCGTATCGCCCTGATGTCTGGTTCGGTTTCGGGCGTGTCGGACAGCGAAACAGCCTATGCGAAAATAAATCTGGCGCTCCATGTCCGCAAGCGACTGCCCGATGGCTATCATCAGATTGAAACAATCTTTGCCTTTCTGGATCAGGGTGATGTGATTGCAGCAGAACCGGGAGAGGGCATTGATTTGCGGATCAGCGGGCCATTTGCGGATGGATTGAGCGCAACCGACAATCTGGTTTTGCAGGCTGCCAATCGGCTTGCGGAGACATCGAAAGTAAAGATTGGCGCGCAGCTGCATCTTGAGAAACGGCTACCCGTTGCCTCGGGAATTGGTGGCGGCTCGGCCGATGCTGCGGCGACGCTGCGGCTCCTCAACCGTTTCTGGCGACTGAATCATTCGATCTCTGCCCTGGCCGAGATCGCGCGGCCGCTGGGTGCCGACGTACCGGCCTGTATAACTAGCCAGACCTGCCGGGGCACAGGAATCGGTCAGGACCTGACCCGGATTCCCGATGATGACTTGTGGGATTGCGTCGCGCTGTTGATCAATCCGCTGGTTCCGGTTTCGACGGCAAGGATATTTGCGGCCTGGGATGGTGTGGATCGCGGCGCGCTTCAGGAGGGGCTTGTCATGTCGGTGGCGCAAAGCGGCAGAAACGATTTGCAGAAACCGGCGGTCGCGCTGGCACCGATATTGACAGATGTTCTGGATCTGCTGGAACAATGCCAGCCTCGACTGGCCCGGATGTCCGGGTCTGGCGCAACCTGCTTTGCCTTGTTCGACAGTCGGGCGGAGGCTGAAAATGCCGAGCGACGCTGTCGCGCCGCTTTCGGAGAAATATGGACAATGATCGGGAGGTTTCGATGAAGGAAGCTTTTGAAATATCCGGCGTTCCGTCGGAAGGCTGTGTACTGATCGTGGCCGATCATGCCTCCAATCATGTGCCGGACGATATCGATCTCGGCATTTCTCCGCGATATTTCGAAGATCACATCGCCTTCGATCCGGGTACGGCAGCGATTGCCCGTATGATGACAGAAAATAGCGGCTATCTAGCGATTCTCAGCACGGTTTCGCGGTTGGTCGTCGATTGCAATCGCTTTCCAGACGAACATTCCGTGATCCCGGAACGCAGCGATGGCGTCGAAATTCCGGGCAACCAGATATCAGCAGCCGAAAGGCAGACGAGGCTGGATCGCTATTTCACACCCTATCACGACCGGGTGCATGCGCTGGTGCTGGATTTGAAGCCGGCGCTGGTCCTTTCACTGCACAGCTTCTCGCCAACGCTGCGCAGCAACCCGCAGCTGCAGCGCCCTTGGGATATCGGCATTTTATATAATCAATATGAAACAGCTTCCCGTTTCGCGATCCAGTTTCTCGAAGCGGAGGGGATGCTGAATGTCGGTGATCAGCTGCCCTATTCGGGAAAAGAGCTGAATGCGACCATGGATCGCCATTGCGAAGCTTTGGGTCAGCCTTATTTTGGCGCAGAATTGCGGCAGGACCTGATCATGGAGCCAGTCGGACAACGCCGTTTTGCTGATATTTTATTGCGTAGTTGCGATAAAATAAGAACGGCTCTTGCTTAACCGCCGGAGTTTTGGAAGGACGATCCGGAAATTGCCATATTGGAAGCCAGAATGACCAACAGATTCGATAAGTCCCACCTGCCAAGCCGTCACGTCAGTGTCGGACCGGAGCGCGCGCCCCAGCGCAGCTATTATTATGCGATGGGCATGACCGAAGAGGATATCGCAAAACCCTTCGTCGGGATCGCTTCGGCGGGCAATGACAGCGCGCCGTGCAACACGTTGCTCGATGTACAGGCGGATATGGCCCGTGAGGGCGTGATCGAAGCCGGCGGCACACCCCGGCGGTTCAACACGATCACCGTCACCGACGGCATTGCCATGGGCCATCAAGGCATGAAAGCATCGCTGGTCTCGCGCGAAGTCATCGCGGACAGCGTCGAACTGAGCGTCCGCGGCCACTGCTATGACGCGGTCATCGGCTATGCCGGATGCGACAAGAGTCTGCCCGGCATGATGATGGCGATGCTGAGGCTCAACGTCCCGTCGATCTTTGTTTACGGCGGCTCGATCCTGCCCGGACGGTTCCATGACCATGACGTGACCGTTGTCGATGTTTTCGAAGCGGTGGGCCAGCATAGCGCCGGCAATTGCCCGTTGCAGGAACTGATCGAACTGGAAAAAGTCGCTTGCCCGGGCCACGGCGCCTGCGGTGGGCAATTTACCGCCAACACCATGGCCTGTGTCGCCGAAGCAATTGGCCTGTCGCTGCCAAACAGCAATATGGCACCAGCACCATATGATACCCGCGACGATATGGCTCGGGCAGCGGGCCGCCAGATCATGAACCTGATCGAGCTCAATTTGCGCCCCCGCGATATTTGTACCAGAGACGCGTTCATCAACGCGGCCCGCGTGGTTGCCGCCACCGGCGGATCGACCAATGCCGCCCTCCACCTGCCGGCGATGGCCAGCGAGGCGGGAATCGAATTTGATCTGTTCGATGTCGCAGAGATTTTCAAAACCACACCCTATCTGGCAGATCTGAAACCGGGCGGCAAATATGTCGCCAAGGATATGCACGCGGCCGGCGGTGTCTACATGCTGATGAAGACGATGATGGACAATGGTCTGATCATTGGCGACTGCATCACCGTGACTGGCAAGACGCTTGGCGAAAATATCGAGGAAATCACCTGGAACCCGGACCAGAAGGTTATCTATGATGTCCAGCATGCGATCACCCCAACCGGCGGTGTTGTCGGCCTGCGCGGCTCGCTGGCACCAGAGGGCGCGATCGTCAAGGTGGCCGGGATGGCGCGCCTGCAATTCCGCGGTCCTGCGCAGGTCTTCGAGTGCGAGGAAGATGCCTATGCCGCTGTCGAGCAGCGCCAGATCAAGGAAGGCGCGGTCCTTGTCATTCGCAACGAAGGACCAAAGGGCGGCCCCGGCATGCGGGAAATGCTCGCCACCACAGCTGCACTCTACGGACAGGGAATGGGCGAAAAAGTGGCGCTGATCACCGATGGTCGTTTTTCTGGTGGAACCCGCGGCTTTTGTATCGGTCACATTGGCCCAGAAGCCGCCGATGGCGGGCCAATTGGCCTGATCGAAGAGGGCGATATCATCAATATCGATGCCGAAAAGGGCATCATCGATCTGGAAGTCGATGAGACCATCATGGCAGAGCGCCGGAAAAAATTTACACGACGCGAAACCGATTATGGTTCAGGAGCATTGTGGCGCTATGCGCAGAATGTGGGGCCGGCCTATCAGGGTGCGGTCACCCATCCGGGAGCCAAGGCTGAAAAACATGTCTATGCGGATATCTAATATTGTTGGTCTGACCCTGCTGCTGACCGCCTGCGAGAACAGGCCGGACAATGCCGTGCTTGCGGACGCGGAAGAGCGGGCTGCATCGCATGCGGGTGACGACGGCAAGATCGAATGCGCGATCAATGGTGCCAGCGCCTTCACCCGCGATTGTTATACCGAAAAATTGAGCGGTGAAGGCGGCGTGACAATGATCATCCGGCACCCGGATGGCGGATTTCGCCGATTCAACGTGCTGACCGACGGCCGTGGTCTGGAAGCTGCCGACGGATTCGACAAGGCGAAGATAGCCATCGTCGAGGATGGCAAGATTCTGGTCAGCGTTGGCCCCGATCAATATCTGCTACCCGCTCAAATCAAAGCTGATGCAAAGACCGCAGCGACGACGCCCGCAGCCAGCAAAGACCCGGCGCAAGCCGGAAACTAGAGGCGCACTTGCTCAATCACGGGAAAATATTGACCGCCGCTGAAATGAAGCTGGCGGAACAGGCTTTGATCGACTCCGGGGTCTCGGTTGAGGCATTGATGCGCCGGGCCGGACAGGGTGCGGCGCAGATGATCTGGCGTATTTCCGCTGATCTCCCGACATTGGTGATGTGCGGGCCGGGCAATAATGGCGGCGACGGCTATGTCATCGCGCAATGGCTGCTCGAAAAAGGCGTAGAAGTCTGCGTCGCAGCGCCGCTCGAACCGACCACCGATGCAGCGCAGCATGCAAAATCGCTGTGGTGCGGCAATACAATAGCTCTGGCCGATGCACAGCCTGCACCGCAATTCGTTGATTGTCTGTTCGGGACCGGATTGACCCGCGCCGTCGGCGACGACTGGTTCGGCCATTTCATGCGTTTGTTCGTTGGTGCAAAACGACGCGTGGCGATCGATCTGCCGACGGGTGTCGAATCCGATCATGGTGAACTGCTCAATCCGATCGGACAATTTGATACAAGCATAGCGCTGGGCGCATTCAAACCGTCCCATTTTATCGAACCGGCGCGCTCGAAAATGGGAAATCTGGTCGGGATCGATATTGGCATCGAGGCAGACAGCGATTTTCGGATTTTGCCGAAGCCTTTTATATCCGTACCCGGTTCGCAGGATCATAAATATAGCCGCGGACTGGTAGCAGTGGTCGCGGGCGCAATGACCGGCGCCGCGCAGCTAACCGCGATGGCCGCCCAGAAATCGGGAGCAGGCTACGTCAAAGTCTTTGCATCGCCCGGACTTGTATCGCCGCACCCCAGCATCGTGGTTGAGACCGTGGCGGATATTCCCGCGCTCGAGCAAAAACTGTCGGACCATCGTATTTCGGCGATTGTCATCGGGCCCGGACTGGGACGCGATGACCGCGCGAAAGATTTGTTGAGTGCCGTGCTCGCCGCCGATGCGCCGCTGGTGCTGGATGCTGATGCGCTGACCGTAGCTGCAGCGCAGTTCAGCGATCTGGTCAAAGCACGCACTGCCGAGACGATCGCAACACCGCATGCGGGAGAGTTTGCCACCCTGATGTCCGAGGATGTGCACCACAGGCTGGAAGGCAGCCGCAAACTGGCCGGGCAATCTGGATGCAATATTCTGCTGAAAGGTGCCGACACCGTGATCGTCAGCCCGGATGGCAAAGCTTCGATATCTGCGCAAACCTGTCGCTGGCTGTCCACAGCTGGAACCGGAGACGTGCTGGCCGGGGTTATCGCAAGTCGCTTGGCAACCGGCATCAGTGGTTATATGGCGGCCTGTGAAGGCCAATGGCTGCACAGCCGGGCCGGACAATTGGCAGGCCCTGCATTCACGCCGGAAATGCTCATCGACCAACTCCCCGCCAGCTTGCAGGAATGCTTATGACCGCGACTATTGATCCCGACCTGATCCTGCGCGTTGCCGCCAAGGGTGATGGTGTGACCGCGGATGGCCGCCATGTTGCCTTTTCCGCGCCACTGGACCGGCTGAGTGAGGACGGCGGCCTGATCAAGGGCCCGCATCATGTCGAGGCCCCGTGCCAGCATTTTCAGTCCTGCGGCGGTTGCAGCCTGCAGCACCTGGATGCCGAGAGCTACGCCCAGTTTCTTACCGACCGGGTGGCCTACGCACTGGAAGGGCAGGGCCTCGCCGCAGAGTTGCTGCACCCGCCCCAGGTCTCCCGGCCGAAAACCCGGATCCGCGCCAGCTTGCGGGCCGCCAGACTCGGCGATCAATTCAAGCTGGGGTTCAGCGGGGCCGGCAGCCACCGGATCGTCGACCTGCAGCAATGCGAGATCATGGCACCCGAACTGTTTGATCTGCTGGCACCCTTGCGGACCTTTCTCAAAACCGCTGCCCGCCGCAAGCATGACATGAATATCGAGATGACTTTGGTGGATCAGGGCATCGACCTGCTGATCAGCAATTACGAGCCAGAAGGCCTGGAGCAGCGCGAAGCCCTTTCCGATTTTGCCAAAGCCAATGGTCTGGCACGTCTGTCCGTCGATGGCGGCTATGGCCCTGAAACCCAGTGGGAACCGGAACCGGTGACGGTCACGCTGGGTGGGACGCCTGTCGCATTTCCGCACAGCGCTTTCCTGCAGCCGACGCACGAGGGCCAGCAGGTTCTGATTTCTGCGATGCGCGAAGCGGTTGGTGACGCCCGTCTGGTTGCCGATCTGTTTGCCGGCCTCGGGACCTTCACCATGGCGCTCGCCGAGGATCAGAAAGTCTATGCGGCGGAAGGCGCCCGCGATGCCATTGGCGCGCTGAAAATGGCAGCCAATCATTCCACCCGCCAGATATTCTGCGAGCATCGCGATCTGTTCCGCCGGCCGCTCAGCGCGGAGGAACTCAATCGCTTTGACGCCGTCATCCTCGATCCGCCCCGTGCTGGCGCACGCGAGCAAGTGCTGCAGCTGGCGCAATCCGATGTCGCAAAAATCTGCTACATCAGTTGCAATCCAGCCAGCTTTGCCCGGGACGCGAAACAGCTTTGCGACGCTGGCTACAAGCTCCGGCAAGTCTGGCCCGTGGGCCAGTTTCTATGGTCGACCCATGTCGAGATTGTTTCCAGCTTCAGCCGCTAATCGAACCGGGATCATTAGAAGACCGCAAGCGCCGCGTGAATCGTCAGCGCGATGATGCACAGGCTTGACAGTG
>JAGPVK010000185.1 GCA_018067055.1 Sphingomonadales bacterium
GTCGAAAGCGACAAGGGCAAGGCCCTGCTCGAAAGCGAGCCGGAGCTTGCGTCCCTGCTCGACGATCATGATCGCCTGCGTCAAATGCCCGCGGGCAGTCTGGCCCACGCTTATTGCGACTTCATGGAAAAGGAAGGCCTCAGCGCCGCCGGTCTGATTGCCGAATATGACCAGTTCAGCCCGAACAAATATGGTGATCTGATCGAATGGTATGGTTTTCGCCAGCGCGACACCCATGATCTGCTCCACGTATTGACCGGCTATGGCCGTGATGCGCTGGGCGAAGCCTGCGTGCTGGCCTTCACTTATGGCCAGAACCCGTCATTGGGGAATGTCTTCATCGCTTACGCGGCCGGTTTGAACATGAAAAAACAGGTCAAGAGCGACGCGCCGATATTCAAGGCGATTCGCGAGGGCCAGAAAATGGGCAAGGCCTGCCCCAAGATCAACGAAGAGAATATTGCCGAGCTGCTTGCCCAACCGCTGGACGCCTTGCGCGAACGGCTGCATATCAAGACGCCGCGTTTCTATCACGAAGCCCATGCAAAATTCCGGGCCCGGAATGTCGATCCCTATGACATGCTGGCACAGGCGGCCTGAACAAGTCCGTCATCCCAGCGCAGGCTGGGATCCAAACCGGGGTCGGTTGGCTGCCCTAGATCGGTTTAGGCCCCAGCCTACGCTGGGGTGACAGATTCATCGCGTTTGCATGGCATCAACGCAATTCTTTACGGATCACAAGTTTCAGGCCGGACCAGACCGTATCCACAGCGCAGACCTTGATGTCGACAAAGCCCATCGGCAGGGCGACGTCGCGGATCATGTCTTCGGTGATATCGGTTTCGACTTTTGATGCTTTTTTCGGCCAGCTCACCCAGACCTGACCGGCGGGATCGATCATGTCGCGCAATGTCGCGAGGCGGGATTGCATGTTCTCGCGTTCGGTCACGAATATATGAGCGGAGTGAATACCGGGGGTGGGGACCTTCTCTTCGGATAGCGTCAGCCCAGATTCTTGGATTTCCGCGCGAATGCTGTCCGGCATGTCCGAAAACCAGACGCGCATGCCGTTCTTGAGGGAGAGTTTTTTTGCCAGCTGGGTTGAGGAGTAACCGGAGGTCATGATGGGCATCCTTTCGTATTGTCATCAATAACGCACGGCGGGACGATTGGTTACAAAGTTAGAATTACCTCCATTAACCGCAAGGTGCCAGAGCAGTGCGTGCCAATTGCCCCTCCGTCACGCCTTCGGCGCGCCACCTCCCCATTGCTTCGCAACAGGGAGGAAAAGACACTATAATATCATCCTCCCTGTGCCGCAGGCACGGGGAGGGGGACCGCGCGCAGCGTGGTGGAGGGGTGCGGCCTAACGCAGGCTCTGAATATATCGCATTATCCGATCGGCGACATCTGTCGGATCATGCAGGACTTCCTCCGCGGATATCCTGATCGTTTCTATACCTTCCTGCGACAGATTACGCTCCCGCCGTTCATCGCCTTCCGGTCGATCACCCATATCATGCGCCATGCCGTCGACTTCGATCGCCAATTTTGCCGAAGGACAATAGAAATCCAGTATATAAGGGCCGAAAGGATGCTGACGACGGAACTTGATGCCGAGCGGTTTCCTGCGGAGTTGTTGCCATAGCATGATTTCGGGTTTGCTCATGGATTTGCGCAGCTCCCTGGCCTTCAGGATGGTCTGTCTGGTTGTTTGTGCCAATTGCCCCTCCGTCAGCCCTTCGGGCTGCCACCTCCCCATTGCTCCGCAACAGGGAGGAAAGATGTATCACAAAATTCTGTGTTGAGGGACGGTCAGGCCAAAACTGTCAAAGCCAAATATCCTCCCTGTGCCGAAGGCATGGGGAGGGGGACCGTGCGAAGCGTGGTGGAGGGGCCTAGGGCCTAGTCTTCCATCCAGTCGCGGAAGAAACTCTCATGCGCTTCCCGCAGATCGCTCACCGCAACGGGTTTCCCATTCAGGACCAGCTTGTCGCCCTTCACCCGGCCGATTTTTTCGAACGGCACTTTCTCGCGATCCAGATCGGCTTCGTTGCGATAAGTGATGACATAGCGGCCCTGCGCTTCGCTGAAAGCAAAAGCGCTGGTCATCTGGTCGATTTCGGCGCCAAGATTGCCGGCCAGCGCCATTTCGGCCAAGGTGACGGCAAGGCCGCCGTCGCTGATGTCGTGGACAGCGGTGACTTTGCCTTCGGCAATCAGCTCGCGGATGATCCGGCCGGCCCATTCTTCGTCTTTCAGGTCGACCTTGGGTGGCGGGCCGTCTTGCAAGCCGTGAATTTCGCGTAGCCATGTCGACTGGCCGAGCTCTTCATAATGGAATCCGATGGTAGCGATATGGTCGCCTTCATTCTTGAACCCTATGGTCATCATTGTATCGAGATCGTCGATCAGCCCGACCGCGCCGATCGCCGGGGTCGGCAGGATCGCATGGCTGACTCCGTCGGCGCCGGTGGTTTCGTTGTAGAGGCTGACATTGCCGGAGACGATCGGCATGTCGAGCGCCTTGCAGGCTTCGCCCATGCCTTCGATGCAGCCGACGAATTGCGCCATGATATGCGGTTTCTCGGGGTTGCCGAAATTCATGCAGTCGGTGGTCGCGAGCGGTTTGGCACCGACCGCGCAGAGGTTGCGATAGGCTTCGGCAATCGCCTGCTTGCCGCCTTCATAGGGATCGGCCTTGCAGTAGCGCGGGGTGCAGTCGGTGGTGATCGCGAGGCCCTTGTTGGTGCCATGGACCCGGACGACTGCGGCATCGCCGCCGGAGCGCTGCGCGGTGTCTGCGCCAACCTGGCTGTCATATTGTTCCCAGATCCAGCGGCGCGAGGCGAGCGCGGGGCTGGCCATCATTTTCAGAAGGTCCTCGCCGATGTCGGTGCTTTCCGGAATATCGCCAATCGGCTGGATATTGATATGCGCGGCATATTCCTCGCGGGTCAGGTGCGGGCGGTCATAGAGCGGCGCGTCGTCGGCGAGCGGCCCGAGCGGAATGTCGCAGACGGTTTCGCCCTTGTGGGTCAGCACCATCCGGCGCGTGTCGGTGACCTCGCCGATTACCGCGAAGTCCAGTTCCCATTTGGTGAAAATCGCCTCGGCCATTTCCTCGCGGCCGGGTTTCAGCACCATCAGCATGCGTTCCTGCGACTCGCTGAGCATCATCTCATAAGCGGTCATGCCGGTCTCGCGGCAAGGCACCTTGTCCATGTCGAGGATGATACCGACTTCGCCGTTGGTCGCCATTTCGACGCTGGAGCTGGTCAAGCCTGCGGCGCCCATATCCTGAATCGCAACAATCGCGTCGCTGGCCATCAGTTCGAGACAGGCCTCGATCAGCAGCTTTTCGACAAAGGGATCGCCAACCTGCACGGTGGGGCGCTTTTCCTCGATATCGTCGCCGAAATCCGCGCTCGCCATGGTCGCGCCGTGGATGCCGTCGCGGCCGGTCTTGGAGCCGACATAGACGATCGGGTTGCCGACGCCGCTAGCCGCCGAGTAAAAAATCTTGTCCGCGTCCGCGACGCCGACGGTCATCGCATTGACGATGATATTGCCATCATAAGCCGGATCGAAATTGGTCTCGCCGCCAACCGTCGGTACGCCGACACAATTGCCGTAGCCGCCGATACCGGCGACCACACCCTTGACCAGATGTTTCATCTTCGGATGATCGGGTCGTCCGAAGCGCAATGCGTTGAGGTTGGCGACAGGCCGCGCGCCCATGGTGAACACATCGCGGAGGATACCGCCGACACCAGTCGCTGCGCCCTGATAGGGTTCGATATAGGAGGGATGGTTGTGGCTCTCCATCTTGAAGATCGCCGCCTGACCGTCTCCGATATCGATAACGCCGGCATTTTCGCCGGGGCCGCAGATGACCTGCGGGCCGGTGGTCGGGAGCTTCTTGAGATGGAGTCGTGATGATTTGTAGGAACAATGTTCCGA
>JAGPVK010000465.1 GCA_018067055.1 Sphingomonadales bacterium
GACGTTGGGAATAATTTCTGCGGGGAGCGGCGGTGGCGTGTTAGGGCCTTGCGCATGAGCGCCCACCGATGCCACACTGCCCAGGAAACTGATGGCCAAAATTTTCGTGATATTCATTCAACCACCCCTTTTATGCACATCGGGCTCAGGCCTCGATTGCGCTTATGGGCCAAATGTTGGACGACTGTTCTATATTTGTCAAGTGTCCTATATTGGTCTATCGTCCTAAATCCTCCCTATGCTTAAAAAGCGAGATAAGCTACTGTGAAAAATCGATTTAAAAACAAGTTCATTGTTCCCGACCTGGTGCTTCAAGAGCGCGAGGGCGGCTATGACAAGGGTCGCGATGTCTATGAACAGATCTTGCGGGCCGCGCTCGATCTGCTGATCGATCAGGGATATCGGGCTGTCAGCATGCGCCGAGTCGCAGCGGCCAGCGGGGTCAAGCTGGGCAATTTGACCTATTATTTCCCGACCAAGGAAGATCTGGTCAGGGAGCTACTGAATGCGGTGATCAGCAGTTACGAGATTGAATTTGATGCCATCGTTCATGAGGAAGACACCACGGCGATTCACCGCCTGGAAGAGATATGCGTTCTGATTCTTGAAGATATCGGCACCAAGAAGACGACGCGTTTTTTTCCGGAGCTATGGGCCTTGTCGAACCATGATGATTTTGTCCTCGAACGTATTCAGGAACTTTATGCCCGGGCGCGGCACCCGATGGTGCGACTGATATCCGAGATCAATCCGGCGCTCTCGGCGGATCAGTGCGAAACAATCGCCCTGTTCATGTCGGCATCAATGGAGGGCATGACCATTTTTGCCGGTTTCGAAAAACCGTTTGCAGACAAAATGCCATGGCTGGAGCGACTGACCATAAAAAGCTTCATTGATCTGATCGTTTCGATGACGCCAGAGGATCTCCCTTAATCCTCTGCATTCAAGAATGCGAGCTCGCTCGCCACCGCATTGGCCAGCCGGAAACGCACGTAAAGATGCTGCCAGAACACGGTAACGCTTGACATGAATGCAAAACTACCTATGTTGCATTGCAGCAAAGGCGGCAATATGAATTGACCGTCTGGCGAGAGTTCTGCGTGAGAGGTGACAAGATCATCTCGAACCTATCGCCTTCATTGCTTCTTTCTTTCCGGCAGCCTGATCACGCGGGTCGTCTTAACCGACGGCGAACGCGCGCATGAGTCATACTCGTGCTGCGCCCACTGGCTGCTTATTTTTAAGGTATTATTTTTGACTAAATTTTCTGATTTCGCTCTCGCGGAAGCAATTCAAAAGCGCGTGGCCGAAGGCGGCTACACCACAC
>JAGPVK010000202.1 GCA_018067055.1 Sphingomonadales bacterium
GACTGAAGCCCGGAACACTGGATTTTGTCCCGGGTGATGATGAAGGCCCGATGGGCATCATGGTCGAAAATGCCGTCCTTCACCGGCTTTTGTTTCAGGCAGTTCAGGCCAATCCCGACATTGCGCTCCACTTGCCGGCCCAGGTTGCGTCCTGTGATCGTAAAGAACATCGCGTCGACATCACTCTCGATAATGGCCAGCAGCTATCCGCACCGCTTTTGGTCGCTGCCGACGGCCGCGGTAGCCGCATGCGTGAGGAAGCGGGGATCATCATGGCCCACTGGCAATATGATCATAGCGCGATTGTTTGCAAAATTGCGCATGAAAAGCCGCATGGCAACACCGCCTACGAACTGTTCTTTCCGTCCGGACCCTTTGCGATCCTGCCAATGCTCGATGATGAGGACGGCAAGCACCGTTCGGCGCTGGTGTGGACGGTCTCACGAAAGGACGGGCCGGCTTATGCGAAAATCAGCAAGCGTGCCTTTGTCGCCGAAATGATGAAGAAAACCGGTGGTTTTCTTGGCGAGATGGAACTGCTCACCGACCGCCAGACCTATCCTTTGGGGTTCCACCATTGCTCCCATCTGACCGCTGATCGTCTGGCGCTGATCGGAGATGCCGGCCATGGCATCCATCCGATCGCGGGGCAGGGGCTCAACCTGGGCTTGCGCGATGTCGCGGCGTTGACCGAATGTCTGGTCGAGGGTGCGAGAACCGGACTCGATCTTGGCGATCTGCAAATTCTCGCGCGCTATGATCGCTGGCGGAGCCTTGACAATATGATGGTATCGGCTTCGACCGATCTGCTGACTCGCCTGTTTGGCCTGCCGGGCGAAACCTCTTCAAAGATCCGGCGCATGGGCATCGGCCTGGTCCAGCGGATTCCGCCGCTCAAGGCGCAATTCATGGCCGAGGCGAAAGGCGAAACCGGCGATCTGCCGAAGTTGCTCCGGGGTGAGCTGGTCTAGGGTCTAGCGCGAACCCTGGCCGTCATCGATCTTGATCACGGTTCCGGTCACCGCGTCCGAAGAAGGCGACACCAGATAGAGCAGGGTGCTATCCATCTGCTCCGGCTGAGCCACACGCTTGCGCGGGAAATGGACAGAAAAATCGCCAGCGCGCTCGATCATGCCATCAGCCATGTCGGTGGCGAACAGGCCCGGCGCAATGCCATTCACATTGATATGAAATTTTGACCATTCGACAGCCAGGGTTTCGGTGACACGAACCACACCGGCCTTGGTTATTGAATAGAGAGCGGCCCCGCCACCACTATAGCTGGTCGCTGCGATGGACGCGACATTGACGATCCGTCCGGGCTTTTTTTGCGCGATCAGCGGACGGGCAAATTCGTTCGACAGAATGAAGACGCTGCGCAGATTGGTATCCAGAACATCGTCGATCAGGTCGATCGACATCCGGGTGGCATGCTCGGCATCGACGATCCCGGCGTTGTTCACGAGTATATCCGGCTGGCCGAATGATTTCGTCACGGCGGGAATGATCGCCTGCAGCTGAGCGGCATCGCGCACATCCAGCGCAAAAGCCTCTGCCGTGCCGCCATCGGCTTCGATCTCGGCAACCAGATCGTCGAGCTTGTCCTTGCGGCGGGCCGTGCAGGCAACATTGGCCCCGCAAGCCGCCAGCACCTTGGCGAAGCGGCGGCCCAACCCGGCTGAAGCACCGGTTACGATCGCGGTGCGTCCTGTAAGGTCGATGGAAAAATTGACTGTGGTCATATCCGGGCATCCTCTGCTGATTTTTGCAGGAGATGCCCGGAATGATCGGATTAGCGCAAGCGCTAATTTAGTTGTTCAGGTCAGACTGTGCGATCGGTACGATCTTGATCTCGACCCGGCGGTTGGCCGCGCGTCCTGCCTCGGTGGCATTGCTGGCAATCGGCTGGCTCTCACCATAGCCCTTGGTCGCCAGCCGTGCGCGTTGCACACCGCTGTTGGCCAGGAAATTGGCTACCGATTCGGCGCGCCGTTCGGACAGCGACTGGTTGTAGGCGTCGCTGCCGGTGCTGTCGGTATGGCCGAGCACGTCGACATAGCTCTTCTCATAGCGCGACAAGGTATTGGCAACGCTGCCCAAAGTGGTCTGAAACGCAGGATCAATCGCCGCGCTGTCGACCGCAAAGGTCACGTTGGACGGCATGTTGAGGATCAGATTGTCGCCTTCGCGGGTAACATCGATGCCGGTACCGGCTGTCTGTTCGCGAAGCTTCTTTTCCTGCTCGTCCATATAATAGCCGATTCCCGCGCCAGCGAGGCCGCCGAGGCCAGCGCCGACGATTTTGGCGGTGCGATCATTGCGTCCACCCAGGACGTCACCGAGCAAATAGCCCCCGACTACGCCGCCAATGCCGCCGATAGCTGCTTTCGAAATGGTCCGGTTCCCGGTTTCGGGATCGGTTACACAGCCGCTTGTCAGTGCCAGAGCGCTGAGCGAGACCGCTGTAATTATTGATTTGTTCATCCGCATTTTCTTTTCCCTTGTAAGTCTTCTATATTCGACTGGGATTAACGTCCCACCGATCAGAACGTTCCGCTTATCGCAAGATAAATGAACGACGACTGACAGCTCTCTTGAGATTTTGTAAAACTTGCTGCTAAAGGGCTTACGGCATTTCGCCCTTTCAATGGACAATATGACACCTTTTCCCTGGTTTGATGTCGCGATCATAATTGTGCTGGTGCTGATCAATGGCGTATTTGCCATGTCGGAACTGGCGATCGTTTCTGCGCGCAAGGCGCAGTTGCACGGCCTGGCGGACCGGGGGAGCAAGCGCGCCAAGGCGGCTCTCCGCCGTGCCAGTGACCCGGGGAAATTTCTCTCCACCGTACAAATCGGGATAACGCTGATCGGCATCATTGCCGGTGCCTTTTCCGGGGCCAGCCTTGGCGGCCCGGTTGCGGAGCGGTTGCAGGCGCTGGGCATGGGCGAGGAATTGTCGGTCACGGTTGGCTTTGTGCTGGTCATTGGCCTGACCACATATGCTTCGCTGGTGGTTGGTGAACTGGTGCCGAAACAGATTGCCCTGCGGTCCGCCGAACGAATCGCGCTGGCCATGGCCCAGCCGATGGAATTGCTCGCGCGGATTTCCGCGCCGCTGGTCTGGCTGCTCGACAACAGCAGCGCCTTGATCTTCCGGTTGATGCGGATAAAGCGCGAGCAGATAAACCATGTCACCGCAGATGAATTGCAGATGGTTTTTGCCGAAGCGACGCGCTCCGGCGTCATCGAGGAACATGAGCGGGCGGTGATGAGCGGCGTCGTCCGCCTGGCCGACCGCCCGATCCGGGAGGTGATGACGCCCAGGACCGAAGTCGACTGGCTTGATATCGACGCGAAGCGGGAAGACATCCACAAGCTCCTGATGGAGTCCCAGCACAGCCGCTTCCCCGTCGCCGAACATTCTGTCGACGAGATCCGGGGCGTGGTCCAGGCACGCGATATCGTCGCGGCGCAACTGGGCGGCGAAGAGCTGGATCTGCGCAAGCTGATGCGCCCGCTGGAAAAGGTTCCGGACCAGCTGGACGCGCTCGATGTATTGGAAATATTGCGCGAAACCGAAGTGCCGATGATTTTGGTGCACGACGAATACGGCCATTTCGAGGGTATCGTCACGCCCAATGACCTGCTCAGCTCGATTGCCGGTGAATTTGTCTCTGATCAGGATGAAAAAACCCAGCGCAGCCTGATCGAGCGCGCCGATGGCAGCTTTCTGGTCTCCGGTGCCATGGCGATTGATGCGCTGGCCGAACGGCTGAGTATCCGGCTTTCAGAAAACCGCGACTATGCAACCGTTGCCGGCCATGCGCTGGCGCAATTGCGCCACCTGCCCGAAGAAGGCGAAAGCTTTGAGGATCAGGACTGGATATTCGAGATCGTCGACATGGATGGTCGCAAGATCGACAAGCTGATCGTCCGGGCGAGCAATCCCGATCTGGACTGAATCGGGCCGGAACCGGTCGGCGGCGGCGCTGCGGCCCTAGAGCTTGCCGTATTTCTTTTCAAATCCGGCGATATCATCCTTGGCCAGAAACTTGGCCTGATCGATCCAGGCGTCTCTGGTGATCCGTCCGCTGAATGTTTCCAGATACTGATCGACCTCGGTAATCTCGGCTTCTTTCCAATCGGCAATCTGGTCAAATCGGGTTACGCCGAGACCGTTGAGCAGCGTATTGAGTTTCGGACCAACACCCTTGATCAGGCGCAGATTGTCCGGCTCTCCGACCGCAGCCGGGATATTCGGCTTGCCGGCAACCGGTGGCGTGGCCTCAGCGGGTGCTGCCGGTTTGTCCGCGGCAAGGGGGGCAGCGGCGGCAGGCGCAACCACCGGTTTGGCCGGTGGTGTGGGGGCTGGCTCCGGTACCGCGTCCGCTGGCGGCGATGATTCGGGCTGGGGATCTGCTGGCTTCACCGGTTCGCCGGCTTTCTCGAGCAGGCCGTCATCGGCAGAAAATCTGTCGACGGCGGAAGCTTCCCGGCCGGTTGCCGCCCAGACCCAGAAAGCCGTGACGACACCGATCAACAGTGCAATCAGGTATAAAAGCCAATTGGCGGTAATCAGCGTAATCATCTTTTCATAACCCCGTTTGTCGCCGTTGCCGGCTAAAAATCTTCGTTGGTGCGGCCCCAGATGAACCAGCCAATAGCGAGGCCAATTGCAAAACTAATCAGCAGGAGCAACAGATTTTCAAGTAAAAGTGGCATCGATCATCCTCCCTGTTGCGCTTCGGCATCATTCTGCGCCCGATCGCCTGCGCCACCGATCCGGAATTCAATCCGGCGATTCTGCGCATCGGCAGCGGCATCACTACCCTTAGCGCGCGGCCGCTCCGACCCATAGCCGGTGGCGGTAATCAGCGTTTCGGCGATGCCGCGTTCGACCAGTCCGGCCTTGATGCGATCGGCCCGCTCCTGCGACATCACGCGGTTGACGTCACTGTCGCCATTGTCGTCGGTATGGCCTTCCACCGTGATCGACAGTCCCTCACAGGCTTGCAAGACTTTCGCCAGTTGGTCGAGAATCTGCCTGGATTCCAGCGACACATAGGCGCTGCCGGAGCGGAAGTTGATTTTTCTGACTTTAACAATCTGGTCAACATCGCTCTGACATCTGGCGATTTTTTCCTGGTCGGCAGCGGTCAGGGCTGCTGTGCTGCTGTCGCCGCTTTCGGCTGACTCATTGGCCTTTTCGCCTTTCCAGCTTGCACTGGAGACGCCGGGGATTGCCATTACCACCTCCAGCGCTTCCAGTTTCGAAGCATCCGCCAGTTCGCCATCCAAAATAGCGTCTCGCGACAAGGGCGCGTGACCGAAGCTGACCGTTGCCGCATCCAGTCCCCGCGCCGCCAATTCCGTCCGGGCCTGTTGTTCCAGACCGGAAATGAACGTCTCACCCGTTGCGACATGACCGACCAGCGCCAAAATCACGGTCGCCGCCGCACCAGTCAATATCTTGCTTCCGATTTCCATCCGCTGCTTTCAGTCCCTTTTCTGGCCCATTGCCATTTCTCGCAATGAAAGCGCAAAATGCCGCATAATGTCTCTCGAGTCCAGTTGGGTAGCGGCCGAGTCATCGAGTCTGTCCCGCTATGAACCAAAAGACTAACAGAAATGGTCTATCGGCCCGCCTTTGTTGCCATTGTCCGTTTAATCCAGCTGGTTGCTCCCGGCCAGATCATTCAGCTTGCGAAACTCCTGCCGCCAATAGTCGCCGCCATTGCCGCTGAGCGCTGTGATATCGCGGAAACCATAATCGCCGAGATATTTGTCACTGCGCAGCTTCTGACCAAAGGCGGCCACCGCAATCGCAAAGGCCATGTCGCCTTGCGGTTGTCTGGCATTATTCAGTCCATCGGCCGAAATCGGGCGGGAAATAAGCCGTGATCTGGTTTCCTGCGGCAATTTGTAACGCAACTTCACATTGGCCATCTCGCCGCCGAAATCAGGCTGCCCTTGCACATCCCGGTTCGCCGGATAGCGCCTTTCGGGAAGCCAGCCGCGACCATTGGCGGGCATGATTTCATAGAGCGCGGTAACCTGATGTCCGGCACCGATATCGCCGGCATCGATCTTGTCATTGTCGAAATCCTCTTCCGCCAGCAGCCGGTTTTCATAGCCGATCAGACGATATTCCCTGACCAGCGCCGGGTTGAACTCGATCTGGATTTTTACATCCTGGGCGATGGTGAACAGGGTTGAGCTCAGTTCCGAACCCAGCACCTTGCGGGCCTCCATCGCGCTGTCGATATAGGCATAATTGCCGTTGCCGACGTTGGCGATGCCCTCCATCAGTTCGTCACGGATGTTGCCGGTGCCATAGCCGAGCATCGTCAGCGTCACGCCGCTCTCCCGCTGCTTCGCGACATATTTCTTCAATTCATCGGTATTCGATGTGCCGACGTTGAAGTCGCCATCGGTCGCCATGATGATCCGGTTGATCCCGCCTTCGAGAAAATTGTCGCGAGCGGTCGCATAAGCGAGTTTGAGCGCGTCGCCGCCGGCTGTGGAGCCGCCAGCGCTCATGCAGTCTACCGCCTCCTTGACATATTCCTTGTTCGATGTCGGAGCGAGCAGCAGGCCAACGGTGCCGGAATAGACCACGATCGAAACCCGGTCATCACTGCGCAATTCATTGGCCAGCGCCATCAGCGTCGATTTGACCAACGGCAGCTTGTCCTGACTATTCATGGACCCGGAGACATCGACCAGAAACACCAGATTGGCCTGGGGCCGTTCGGCGCTGTCGACATCATAGCCGCGCAGGCCGATGCGCAGCAAGCGGCTGGCCCCGTTCCACGGCGTGGCGCTCACATCGGTTGAGACGCTGAAAGGCGTTTCGCGGTTTTTCGGCCTGGGATAATCATAACGGAAATAGTTGATCATCTCCTCGGTCCGCACCGCCGCTTCCGGCGGCATGCGGCCTTCGTTCAGAAATCGCCGGACATTGGAATAGCTGCCGGTGTCGACATCGACGGCAAAGGTGGACACCGGTTCATCAGCGACCCGCTTGATGCTGGAAACCTCTTTGCCGTCATAGCGTTCGCGTTCCTCAGGCTGCGGGCGCGGATAGGGATAGGGATAAGGCGCGATCCGGTTTTGCGACGCGATAGATTCGCCAGCAATTGCTTTGACGGCGGACGGCGCTGACATCACCGGTGGCGGTGGCGGTGGCGGAAGTGGTGGTGGGGCCAGTGGTGCCATAACAGACTGGGCACCAGCACGAGAGCGATAGCTTCCTGTCGACTGACGTTCGTATGCGGGACGGGCAAAAATGCTGCAGTTCACCGGATGCGCTGGCTTTGCCACCGGAGGCAGCACAATCGAGCGCGCTTCGGCAACAGACATGTTTGGCACACCCATCAAGCCGATCACGGCGAGGCCACAGATCGCTCTCGAAAAAATATTATCTCGCCGCATGGTTTCCTCCCCAAACAACCCGGGACAAAAACTGCCTGAGCGAAGCTGACTGTAAAATGAACGAATGATATATTGTTACATTCTGGACGGCTCGGCTGTTCGGCAAACGGCGTTCGGGGAAAGATAGCAAATGGCACCTCATATTCACTCCTGCACCGAACCGGACAGAATGATTTACATTCGAAATCTATCCGATAAGCTACTTCGTTTTCAGGGGGGAATGGTTGTGAAAGCATATAAGAATTCGCGCAAATGGTCCGGCCGACTGGGATTGCTGCTGGTGGCCAGTCTGTTTTCCGCGCAGCCGGTACTGGCTCAAGACGATGCGCCTCTGACCCCGAATCAGCAGCTGGCACGCGACATTTACCGCGATGTTGTCGCCTTCCGCACCGCGCGCGGGCAGGAACAGGTGCCGGCAATGGTCGCCTATCTCGTCGACCGGTTCAAACAGGCCGGTTTCAGCGACGATGATATCCAGGTCACCGACTATGACAGCGAGGGCGAGAAAACCCAGGGACTGATGGTCACCTATCGCGCCAAGCCGGGCAGCACCGCCAAGCCGATCGTCCTGCTCGGGCATATGGACGTGGTCGATGCACTGGCCAAGGACTGGGTCCGGCCGCCGTTTACGCTGGTCGAGGAAGACGGCTATTTCTTTGGTCGCGCGACGATGGACAATAAATATGGCATCACCAATCTCACGGCGACCTTCCTGCGCTTGAAGGCGGAAGGCTGGCAACCGTCGCGCGATCTGGTCCTGGTTTTTTCCGGCGACGAGGAAAGCGGCATGATCTCGACCCGCGCGCAGGCCAAATATGTCGCCGACAATATCGATCCCGAATTTATTCTGAACAGCGATGCTGGCGGGGTTGCACTGGCCGAAGACGGCACACCGGTAGCGTTTCGCGTGCAGTCGGCGGAAAAAACCTTTGCCACCTTTGAACTGACTATCACCAACCCCGGCGGCCATAGCTCGCGGCCCCGATCCGACAATGCGATTTACGAACTGGCCGCGGCGCTGGGCAAGATCGCGGCATATCAGTTCCCGGTCCGCGCGACCGACCTGACCAGAAGCTATTTTGCCACCGCCGGCAAGTTGACGCCGGGAGAACTGGGGCAGGCGATGCTGCGCTTTGCCGCCGATCCATCCGACGCGCCGGCGATCGCGACTCTGCGCGCCAATCCGGAAGCTGTGGGCACGCTCGGCACGACCTGTGTCGCAACCATGTTGCAGGCTGGCCACGCAGAAAATGCTCCGCCGCAATCGGCGACCGCCACGGTCAATTGCCGG
>JAGPVK010000205.1 GCA_018067055.1 Sphingomonadales bacterium
GATGACCACCAGCGACCGTATCGCCGCCCTCGCCTCGTTTTTTTCCTGCTCGCCGGAAGAGGCCGCGAAGGTCGACGCTGCGACCCGACTGGTACAGTATCGGCACAAGGATATTCTCGCCCATCAGGGCGATCTCGGGGCCAAGCTGTGGATCGTGCTCGAAGGCCGGGCGCAGTTGCAAATCATCGGCATCGATGGCCAGACCAAGCTGCTCGCTGCCCACGGCCCCGGAGAATTATTCGGTGCCTTCCCGCACGAGCGGATCGTGATTTCCGATGTCGTGGCCCAGAACCGGCTGTCGGTGCTTGAAATAGCCACCGCAAAAATGACCAGCCTGTTGCGGGAAGAAACCCGGATCGGCAGCGGTCTGTCGAAAATATTGGGGCGGCAATATAATGCGGTACTCGACCGGATGGCCGCGCGCATCACCCTGACCGCCAATGGCCGGGTCTATGCCGAATTGCTGCACGAAGCGGGCGAAGAGGACCGGATATCGCCGCCACCGGTGATCGCGGCGCTGGCGTTGTCGGCGCAGACCACCCGCGAAACCGGCTCGCGGGCGATCAATGCGCTGGAGCGGCGTGGAATCATTCGGCGCGACGATGAACAGCTGAAAATCCTGTCGCGTGGCCTGCTCGAAGACCTGGTGATCTGAACGGAGCCGCTCAGGCAAGGGACCATAAAGGCAGTGCGCCATAAGCGGTCTGCAATTCGCCAATCTCCTCGATCGCCGGACTGGCCGATTGCAGCATCAGCACCATCGCCGATTTCCAGTCGGTCAGAACTGCTCCCCCGCTTGACGCACGCGCCAGATCGCTGGTCTGTTCCAGCAAGGAGGCCAGTGGCCGTTGTGGGTCGATGATATCGATCAGCAGGCTGATCCTGCTTTCCCCATCATGCTGCAACAGCAACCGGCTATCAGATATCAGCTGCGCGATATCGGTTGAAATTCTGTATCGGGCGTCGCCGGCTGACTCGAAATCAACCGCGCTGTCGGCAAGCGGTGACAGCGCATCCCGATCCGCATTATCAACCCACAATATCGCGGCAATTTCCCTGGTTTCTGCTCCGGAGTTGGCAATGATCGAATGGTGATCCGCATTGCGGACCACATCTATCGTAAACTGGTCGTGACCGGTTTCGGACCAGACCAGATATTGGCGGCGCGGTTCATCGTCCCGGCCAGTGATCGTGATCGCCTTTGGCCTGCTCTTCAGCACTCCGGCATTGCGAACGCACTGGCCCATCGCAACCCGATCGGCCAACTCCACCGCGACCGCCAGCGGCCGTTCTTCCTCATCGGGCAATTCGGTCAGCACATCCAGTCTGGACGCCACCTCGATCAGCGCATCGAACCGGCCGAGCCAATGGTCGCCAAAGGGCGCAACCGACAGTTCGCGGAAACGGTCCACCGGGTAGGGCAAGGTGATCTGCAATTCCGCGCCCGCCCGGTGCAGCGCTTCGGCGATCAATATGTCTGCCCCTGCTGCCAATGCCCCAAAGCCGAACCCCGGCTGCTCCCGCGCGATGATCGCGTTGATCTTATCGGCAATTTTCGGATTCTGGTCGTCGAGCCCGATGATACCGCTGAAATAGAGACTGGGCGGTGGACGATGCCGGTCCAGCCAGGCGGCGTCCCTGCCCTGTTCGGCAAGGATCAGCTCAAACTGGCCGATGGTGGCGGCATGATCTTCCCAGGCTTGCGGCAGTTTCGATATTCCATCGGCCAGTGCCGCGCGGGCGCCGGTTTCATCGCCAAGGAGCAGCATCGCCTCCGCCCGGGTCGCGGCGCGCCAATAGGCATTTTCGCCTTGCCCCGGATCGTCATCGAGCAGCGCCATGGTCTCTTGAGCAAGTGCCTTCGCCCTTTCCGGCCTGCCGCCCAGCAGTGCCAGCGCGGCGGCATTGATCAGCGGATAGCTGTCCCGCTCCAGCCCGGCAGCAGCAGCATAAGCAGAAGCCGCTTCACCATAGAACCGGGCACGGTCAGCCCCGTCGGCTGCTTTCGCCTGATCCTTGAGCAGGCGACCCTTCAGAGTCAGCGCCTTCGGATCATCCCCCCGTTCATCCCAGCCCGAAGACTGAAACAAGGCCCAGGCCCGCGCCGGATTCCCGGCACGGGCGATGGAGAGGATTTGGTGGAGGGCGATCAATTATTTTCCCCAGTCAATCCTGGAAACTCAAGGTGGCGTTCCCCCACCATCCGGATATCCGACATCTGGGTCGATAATTATCGGTATGAACCTATCGATATTATTTTCTGTAGAAACGATATCAAGGTGAATATTGAATGGGATACTCTTTCCCTCATGGTGCACTTTTAATTTATGACCATCAACGATGAAATATGCCACGCGGCTGACTGTACCTTCTTCAACGGTATTATATGTATCAGGAACAACGGTACCATCTGTCAAAACACGTTTGGCATCAAACGCGATCTTGTTGCTGTCGTCGGTTGCATCTGCACCATATCCCGACTGAACTGTAAACGGGTCATCCACATGGCAGAAACGCCAATTGTCATGTTTTGACGAAACCCTGAATGCAACATACACGAGTTCCTCAAGTCTGAGTGAAAGCGATGATCTATATTTTCTACCCGGCGGTCGATCGATTTTCTTTCGGGGGGCTGGGTCATTCCCGCTTGCGTAACTAGCCAATAGCTCGCGAAAATGAAGTTCGGGGTCATCAGTCCTCAATTTCTCCCGACCATATTTATTGTCCCGATAAATTATTTCAATTTTTTTTCCATTGCCGGTAATCTTGATTTCCACATCAACAAATATCGCAATAGTTGGAATTTCCGTATCAGATATAGAAGCCGTCGGCTCATGATCCCTTGATTTAGTTCCCATTTTTATTTCCCTTTTCGATCATTTGGCTAGATGTTCGGACTAGCCATTTTCCCCATTTTGAATTTTCTGGATCTCGTTTGGTTAGCTTGCTCGCCAACCGGTTCGCTCGCGTTGTATATGACCTGGCGGAATCAAAGTTACCCAGATCATTGTGCAACTCTCCCAGGGTCATAAGCACCCTCATCCATTGATCTGCCACATCCATATTCTGCTGTTCTTCGTTGAACATGGACTCAAGTAGCTTTTCCTGATTCTGGTAATCACGAAGTGCGCCATTGCTATCGTTAAACTTGAGCTTCGCCTCAGCGAGCCAACCTAATCTATTTGCAACATTCTGAATCGCAATCTTGCTTGCCGGAGTCCGTTCAAGGACAATTTCCATGGCATCTAAAGATGCCTGACAATATTGCACTTTTGGCGTGGCATTGTCTGATCGGCGAAGTTCCAATGTGCACAAATTTCCATCGGCATAGCCCTTCTCCCGCAACCAAACCAAATCAGAAGAATCTATGGCCACCAATTGGTCTGCCAACAATTTGTATCGCCCCCAAAACTCACTGGCATGCATCCATTTGTTCTGCATATAAGCCACATACCCAACCCAATATTCACTTTGCGCATGCCCGAAAATCCGGTCCGGATTCTCCGGATCCCTTGCCAGCAAAGCCGCCGTCACCCGGTGCGCCTCGGTGAATTTCGCCAGCGCCTTGTCCAGATCCCCGCGTTTCTCGTCATCCTCCCCCATCGCGTGCAATATCCGCGCGCGGCGTTCCAGGCTCTCGGCGGGCATATCGGACAGGTCGGCCTGATCGTCATAATAATCCATCGCCCGTTCGTTGACCTTGGTCATCACATCCAGCCGGCCGACACCCTTCAATTCCGTCCGCAAATCGGTCAGCATATATTCGACCAGCCCTTCGGCTTCGGCTTGCTGATGCTGCGCTTCGTTGCGCGACTGGATTGCGTAAATTGTCATCCCGATCATCGCTAGCAGCGCGACCAGCGCGCCGCCCGTGACCGCCATCACGCGGCGAATGCGACGGGCCGCATCGCGCTGGACCAGCGCGTCGAGTGGCACCCCGGCGATACCCGCGACAATCTTCAGAAAGCCCAGCCGCCAGCCATCGCCCTGCTTGCGCAGGTCTGCCGCCAGTGGCTCCGCACCGTTTCGCAGCGCTGCGGGGAAAGCCTCCTCCGGCTCGCCGCGGACCAGCGCCGCCAGCACCGGCCGATCCGGATGCAGCGCCCGGAACAGTTCAATTTCGCGCGTCACCCAGATCGAAGCCCTGGCGTCTGGCGAGCAGATCACCACCAGCACCTGCGACCCGGCCAGCGCCTGCTTTACCGATTCCGACAGGTCCTGTGCGGCTGGCAGATCTTCACGATCGCGGAATATCCGTCCGAGACGGCCGTTGTCCTGGTTATCAATCCGGTCAGCCTGCAGATGCTGCGGCAGCCGGTAGGTTTCGATTTTGCGATGCAGTTTTTGCGCGATCGCGGCATCGGCATGGCTGTAGCTGACAAAGGCGCGAAAATGCACCGCGAGCGGATCAGATTTCTCTGCTTCTGCCAATTTTGCCCCGCGATCGAATGTTCAGACGACATTTGCCCGATAGCCTTGCGCATAATCGTATCGGGAATCGTGATCTCTGTCACGGATTAAAAGTTTGCGCTCTTGTTACATAAAGTTTCGAACCAGCTTGCTGCAAATTTGGCGTTAGCAAAGCGACTTATGATGGAGATCACCATGCCAACCGAGGTCATTGCATTTCTGCTGACATATGCGATCGGTAGCTTCCTGCTGACGGCACTGTTCGTGAGGCTGGAGGAGAGATCTGCACTTGCCGTGATGGTGCGCCGTCATTTTTACTGCTTTCCATTCATGCCGCCAATCCTGCTGGGCTGGGGTTTGGTACACGGCATGAGCCGGGCAGTGCGTGCGGTAGATGCTTTTCTGCGCTATTGCTTCGAAATTCTGTCGGGAAGAAAGACGTATCGGCGTCAAAAAATAGACCAATATTATAATGACTAGTCGGCGTCTTGATATTCGGAATACGAAAATTAATCAGCAGTGCGTAGCCCCGTATCTTTCGAGTATCCTCATTCTCCGCTACCGCGAATATAGATTTGTCTGGCGCAATGCTCGACGAAAATTGTTGCCAAGCATTTCTTATAGCTACGAATATGAAACCAAAGAATTGTCGGATAATGCATGCCTAATGATCTTGCGCAATTGCTCGCTTCAACAACGCAGCCAGCGCAGCCGAATGGGCCAGCGCCAACAGGGTTTCATTTGCGCCTAACCGCACAAAAATGCTCTTCAATCAGAGCACGCCGCGATCATTGCGGCGCTCCAATCAGCAGATAGCTGCACAGTATCGAGGATGAGCTGACGCCGCCGGTACCGATTGGTATGTTAACCGCAGTCTATCGAAAAAGGGGACTATTGAGGCCGCCTCCGGTCCAGTCTGAATAGCAAGGTCCGCGCTTTGCGGCATCTTCACCTATAATCTAAGCTTAGATGGTTTCTGGTTCATTCAGAACTGGTACGTTCTTGCAAAATACGTTTTACGTTTTGCGATTGGCCGCGCGGCAGGATCATGACCTGTTTTTCATTTGCGACTATTATCAAATCTTCCAACCCGAATGTGGAAACTTCAATCCCGCTAGCATGGACAAAAATATTCTTGGAAGCGATTGCGGTGACCTTGCCAAAAGTAACATTGGATTGCTTGTCTGCAGCATTGATTTCAAATAGAGAATCCCAGCTTCCGACATCAGACCAGCTTGGGTTTACAGGAGTTACCGCGACCTTGTCAGATTTCTCCAAAACGGCATAGTCGATCGATTCAGACGGCGCATTTGCAAATTCCGGCTCCTTCGGCCGGACGACGGAATCATCAGAATCGTAGTTCTGCATGGCATCTGTCGCCGCTTGCAAAATTTCTGGTGCATATTTGCCAAGAGCATTCAAATATGAATCGGCGCGAAACAGAAAAATTCCGGCATTCCAGTGAAAACCGCCTTCTCTCAACATATCCTCTGCATTTTCCCGAGCAGGCTTTTCAACAAAACGCTTCGTAGCGAAACTGTTGTCGCTTCCACTTATGGGATCACCTTGTTGGATATAGCCGTATCCGGTTTCCGGTCCGCTGGGCGTGATACCAAATGTTACGAGCCATTCCGCTTCCATGAGAGGCAGGGATTGTCGGACAGCGTGCTCAAACGCCGGAACATCCAAAATTACATGATCACTGGGCATAACCAGCATAACGTCTCGCGGATTTTCACAGGCTAACGCTGCGAGCGCTATTGCTGGCGCGGTATTGCGTGCACAAGGTTCAAGGATGAGTTTGAACGAATCGATGTCCATCTCCCGAAGTTGATCGGTCACCAATTCGGCGTGTGACGCACCCGAAACGATTGTCGGTGCAGTAAACAAGTCCTTATTCTTGCACCGCTCAATCGTCTGCTGGAATAAGCTGAACGGCCCCGTCAGGTTTAAAAATTGTTTAGGGCGTTCTGCTGTCGACAGCGGCCATAACCGCGTCCCGGATCCACCGGACAATATGACGGGGGTGATAGTTTCATTGTCAGACATTTTCAGTTGCTCATTTTGTTGTGCAGGCGATGATTGCTTTGCGATTGTTTGACATATCGATATCCGCTTGGCTCGCGCATATTCCACACTCACCGATTTCAATGGGCGTCCCACACACCTTTACGTTTCCGTCTAGCGATATGAGCTGCCATTCTGTAG
Source organism: Sphingomonadales bacterium (assembly GCA_018067055.1). Taxonomy (GTDB): domain Bacteria; phylum Pseudomonadota; class Alphaproteobacteria; order Sphingomonadales; family Sphingomonadaceae; genus Parasphingorhabdus. The sequence continues at coordinate 6,619 of JAGPVK010000205.1, forward strand.
CCTCTATGCCGGTCAATGGCTCAATGTCATCACCGATAATCTGAAAAATGCGAAAATATGGGCTGTCGACAAGCATAGCGGATTGATCAGCGGGAATTTTGGAATGGTTGTTCATATCATAGGGGCGGAGCGCGGCGACATTGAGCGCACCCTCGATATGTAGTTCACGTGGCCTGCCATAATCATATAACCGATAGGTCAAATCAATATTCTGTTGGACTTCGAGAAGGACGATGCCAGGTCCAATTGCATGCACCGTTCCTGCGGGAATATGGAATATGTCACCCGCTGAAACGGGTTTCCAATCCAGCAAATTTTCCATTTCTTCGGAGATGATTGCTTCTCGCAGTTCGCTTGGCTGGACTTCTTTTACTAGACCGATGCCAAGTGTTGCCCATGACTCCGCGTGCAAGATCAACCAGGATTCTTCCTTGCCATGAGGAAATCCCATTCTGCGGGCCTGTTGGTCATCGGGATGGACCTGGATGGAAAGCTTTTCACTGGTGAAAAGATATTTGATCATCAGCTGAGGGCTTATGCCTTTCGGTGCTTCAAACCAGATTTCTCCAATTTTCTTCCCGCTATCCGCTTGGAAAATATCAGGCAGAACTGTCTCACCCCAGGGTTTCTCGACAAACCTTCTCTTTAACTTCATAGACTGATATCAAGTCTCACTGAATTTCCCCGACGCTCGTGTATATCAATCTGGTTTGCATAACTTTTGATGGATTGTAAATGTTTCGTAAGTCGACCAGCACGTCGCCCTTCATTACATGGGCAAGCTTCTTCAAATCCAGAATATGGAATGCATCCCATTCGGTGAAGAGGACGACCGCATCCCCATCTTTTCCAGCATCATAGCTGCCGCTTGGCATCTCGACTGCTGGCTTTATTTCTCGCGCCCATTTTATTCCCTCGGGATCATAGACTGTCACTTCTGCTCCAGTGTCAATTAATGTTTACGCGATCACGATCGAGTGTGCGTCTCTCATATTATCAATATTGGGTTTGAAATTAAGTTCCAGCAAAGCCACTTTTTTACCGCGCACGCCCCGATCCAGCGCTTGAATGACCTTGCGGTCCATCGCCCGTGTGCGTTGGTCATTTACCTTCACCACGGCTTCGAAGATGCGGGCCGGGCTATCATTGTCCGATGCGGATTTCATCTAATGGAGAGTGTGGCCCAATTGGCGCAATCGGACCTGATTGCGCAGAAGAAGAGTAATCTTGCAACTTCTGCAATGGCGAAGCCATGCTTAGGAGAGACAATGATCGAATTAGCGACGTAAAAGATGAACGATAGCAATTAGAGTATAATTATATCGTGTCCAAATATTGCGGTGACTCCTTCAAACTCATCGGGGCATGCTCGGATCGCTAGCGTAGAAGGGGAAAGAGAAGAAGACTTTTGAAACGGGACCTATCGCAAATATTTACCCGACAGACCGAACGGTGTCAGTCACCAGAATACGACTCGAAGTCCAACCAATCAGCTAAATATCCCTTGAGATACCCACAATTCCCGATAGGAATGGGCTCCCTTTATTAAATAGGCTTTCGGCCATAAGCGCTCTTTGATATGATAGCGGTTTACGGAGGGTCGCGAACATAGTTTCATCGACAAGGCAGAGCCTTTATGACGTTAAATATTGCGGCGATGGTAATCGTTTCCTTCTTGTTCACCGTAGCGCTGATATTAGCGGGTGGCGGGCTGGCGAAAAAATTAGGCTTGATGGATGTGCCGGGTGGTCGCAAAAAGCACATGCATCCTACTCCGCTGATGGGGGGGCTGACCATTATTTTGATAATCTTGCCCTTGATGGTCGCTTACTCCCTATTCTTTCCAAGCTATTTTCAGGGCGCCATTTTGGCGATCGCTACCGTGGGAGGCCTGATTGCAGCTCTCGCGATCGTCGATGATCGTGTCCATATATCGCCAATAATCCGTTTGGCTATTTCCGCCCTGTTCTTTGGTGTTGCGATGTCATTGGTGCCGGGTTTGCAAATTGGCGCTATCACCTGGGACGGAGGGGCCGGATACATATCGCTAGGGCGATATACCATCATATTGACTGTCGTGGCGCTGATCGCGTTGATAAACGCGGTGAATATGGCTGACGGCAAAAATGGTTTGGTCACTGGTCTCTGCTTCGGCTATTCGCTCATTTTGCTTGTAAGCGCGCGATCCGATCTGGCTCCGATCCTTGGCATTCTCGTCGGCGCGACATCGGCGTTATTTGTGTTCAATTTGACCGGAAAGATTTTTCTGGGCGACGGCGGAAGCTACGGACTCGCTGCATTCGTGGGCATGTTTGCTATCTATGTCTATCAAAGGTCGGACATATTGATATCGGCCGATCAAGTCGGGCTGATGTTCATGATCCCTGTCGGTGATATGGCGCGGTTGATGATCGCGCGCATACGGGCTGGGGAATCCCCGATGAAACCGGATCGAAACCATTTACATCATTTGCTGCAAGAGCGGATCGGATGGCGAAATGGATTGTTTACATATTGGGGGATGGTATTCTTGCCGAACATAGTCGCATTCGCATTGCCATCGTCAAGCTGGGCGATGATCTTGCTTTCATTCATTTGCTATTGGCTTGTCTTTTCTTACTGCAAACGGGACAGCAAAGGCGTTTTCACCATCGCATGATCTGCGAATATCGCGGCCCTGTTGCCCATCCAGAAGCGATTCATATCTCGGCGTCATGACTGAGCAATTGCGCGACTTAAGCAAGGGATTGCCTAGAGTAGCCTTCAGCTATGTGAAGCGGAGCAGCGCTTTACTTTTCGGGTTAGCGGCAAAGGCTGCCGGGGTAGCGCATCCCAGCGATGAGTGTCGACGCTGTAAATCATATCCGCTTCATTAGTCCGTCCTTTCATAGGTCGGACTCTAATCAATTCAGAAAAAGTTTTAAGGGGTCACACGAGTCCAGATGAACAGACGGACGAAGCAGATATGTATGGATGTGATCCTATCCCAGATCATCGCAGTGGCAGCCTTGATCGACGCTTTTGTGCCGACAATTTTGTCGCTTCTCGCAGGTTGCGCCAATATTGATTTTTCCAAATCCATGGTCAAACTGAAACAGCGAAAAATTTGTTCCAGTCAAATCGGTTTCGGTAAAATTGTAATTGAACGAACTTCTCCTTCAAGGTCTGGTTTATCAGACCACGCGCGCGCGAAGATTGAAATGTTAATAATTCCGCAATTCTCGGGAATGTTGGCTACAGAGTAGCTGCTAGGCGATTTCGAGAAAGATAGCTTGACCAGTGTCTCTTTGCTTTTTGCGCATTGCAAGCGAATTTCAACATCATTGAGCTGCGCTACTGGTATCATATCATGTACTATTTTGAGATCAAATGGCGCTCGCGGGCTGACAATTAACCTCTCTGCAATGGTGTCAGCCTTTCCGCTTTTGACGAAGAAATCGAGCCGTTCTGGCTTTCCGCCGACTTGCGCACGCATACCGGGATCATCCTTCAACTGCCAATCGAAAGGAGGCATTGTGGTGCTCCAATCAACTTCTTGGAATTTTCCGGCTGAACCGAAAGGGCCTCCAGCAGATGGTGCAGAAATCCTTCTATAAAGGGCCACTGCAGTTTCTATTCGTCCTGCCTTAACCAGTGCACCAATTATTGCCTTATCAGTATCACGTT
>JAGPVK010000218.1 GCA_018067055.1 Sphingomonadales bacterium
CGAAAGTGAAGAACCAACCGAGCCGGTTATCAATGAAGCTCATCATAGATTCCGGCTGAACCATCCGATGAAAACCATAGAGAAAATCGACTATCAATTTCCCGACCAGTGGAAAGAAAATCAATCCGCCAAACAGGAAAAATAACCCTGCTGCCAACTGTCCGACGCTACTCGATTCTATGAACAATCGATCATATAAGAATGATCCACTCACTGACACGCCAGACATTCGTCATAATCGGTGGTACCCGCGGTGGTCATCAGTTCGACGGTTTTCGGGTCGAGCGTATTGTCGGCTTCAACGCCGCCACCAACGGGTTCGCTCATCATCGTTTCGCCACCGGCAAAGCCGGCGCGCTGGATCGATTTCGAGCGCAGATAGTAGAGCGACTTGATGCCCAGTTCCCAGGCGCGGAAGTGGAGCATCAGCAGGTCCCACTTGTCGACATCGGCCGGGATGAACAGGTTCAGCGACTGTGCCTGATCGATATAGGGCGTGCGGTCGGCGGCGAGTTCGAGCAGCCAGCGCTGGTCGATCTCGAAGCTGGTCTTGTAGGTGTCCTTTTCCTCGGCGCTGAGGAAGTCGAGATGCTGGACGCTGCCGCCCTTTTCGAGGATCGAGTTCCAGACATTGTTGCTGTCCTTGCTCTTTTCCTGCAGCAGTTTCAGCAGATGCGGGTTCTTGACCACGAAGCTGCCCGAGAGCGTCTTGTGGGTGTAGATATTCGCCGGGATCGGTTCGATACAGGCCGAGGCACCGCCGCAGATGATGCTGATCGATGCGGTCGGGGCGATCGCCATCTTGCAGGAGAAGCGCTCCATCACGCCCTGATCGGCGGCATCGGGACAGGGTCCGCGTTCGTGAGCGAGCATCATGCTGGCTTCAGACGCTTTCGCTGAAACATGCTTGAAGATCTTGAAGTTCCACGATTTCGCCAGCGCGCTTTCGAAGCCGAGGCCGCGGGCCTGCAGGAAGCTGTGGAAGCCCATCACGCCGAGACCGACGCTGCGCTCGCGTTCCGCCGAATATTTGGCGCGTGCCATTTCGTCGGGCGCGCGGTCGATATAATCCTGCAGCACATTGTCGAGGAAGCGCATGACATCCTCGATGAAATTCTTGTCGACCGACCACTCATCCCAGGTTTCGAGATTGAGCGAGGACAGGCAACACACTGCAGTCCTGTCCTCGCCCAGATGATCGCGACCCGTGGGCAGTGTGATCTCGGAACAAAGGTTGGAGGTGGACACTTTCAGCCCCAGATCGCGGTGATGCTTGGGCATCATCCGGTTCACCGTGTCGCTGAAAATGATATAGGGTTCGCCGGTCGCCAGCCGGGTTTCGACCAGCTTCTGGAACAGGCTGCGCGCATCGACGGTGCCGCGAACCGAACCGTCCTTCGGCGACTTGAGATCAAAATCCGTACCGTCGCGCACCGCTTCCATGAATTCATCGGTCAGCAAAACGCCGTGGTGCAGGTTCAGAGCTTTTCGGTTAAAGTCACCGGAAGGCTTTCTGATTTCAAGAAATTCCTCGATTTCCGGATGGTTGACGTCGAGATAGCAAGCGGCCGAACCGCGGCGCAGGGAACCCTGCGAGATCGCCAGCGTCAGGCTGTCCATCACGCGGACGAACGGAATGATGCCCGAGGTCTTGCCGTTCAGGCCAACCGGTTCGCCGATGCCGCGCACGCTGCCCCAATAGGTGCCGATGCCGCCGCCGCGCGAGGCGAGCCAGACATTCTCGTTCCAGGTGTTGACGATGCCGCCAAGGCTGTCGTCGACGCTGTTGAGATAGCAGCTGATCGGCAGGCCGCGTCCGGTGCCGCCATTGGACAGCACGGGAGTCGCCGGCATGAACCAGAGCTTCGAAATATAGTCATAGAGTCGCTGCGCATGGTCCTGATCGTCGGCATAAGCGTCGGCGACGCGGGCAAACAGATCCTGATAGGATTCGCCGGGCAACAGATAACGGTCGTTGAGCGTTTCCTTGCCAAAATCGGTCAGCAGATCGTCGCGGCTTTCATCCACCGCGATCTTGAAGCGGCGCTTTTCAACGCTGTGGCTGTCGCGCTCGGCCTTCAGTTCCTTTTCGTCATTGGCCTTGGCCGAAGCGGCCTCGGCAGCGGCTTTCTTGCTGACTTCCGGTTCGCTGGTCGGCTTTGTGCTTTCGGCTTTGCTTTTTGGCGAATCCAATACTTCCGCGCCCATGTTGCTCTCACTCATATCTGTTCCGGACCCACTTTCGTCGCCGCGGTTGTCTCTAAAATCCATCAAAGCCCCCTCAAATCACTCTACTAATCCAACAATCCCAACATCCTATCGGGCCATTGGGTTACCGAGATTTTCACGGACATTTGTTCCTGTCTTGTTCGACTCGGGCCGAAGCTCTCATCCTAACAGTATTCACGTCCGGGCGGGCATTTTTTTCTTGCCCAAATCCGGTATTTCTCATTGTCATTCGGCCAAAAGGGAGCCGTCCACCGAGTCGGTGTTCCAGACGACTAATACTATCAGTTGGTGTGCCCCCTTGGCCGAACCACTACCTATAGTGGCTGAATCAGAATTTTATGCAAGGGGGTAAATGACATTTTAACGACTCTGTTCGTCGCATAAATGAATCGCTTCGTCGAGCGGCGATTCATGCTGCGATGCAGCGACGCGTGGACCTTCTAGGGGTAGCGGAAAGCGCAAGAGTCGATGTCAGGTTTTCCAAAAAAAACTATCCACAGATCATTCACAGGGTCATGTGACACTATTGTGACGCCACATATAGTGGACCATGCCCTGCCCGCGCTGTGTCGGCAAGCGATTGGCTGCACATCACCATTAACCATAATGGTGACAGTTGGCTGACAGGCGGACAGCCAAACCGGCTACGAGGGCTCCGCCCAGCTTTGCCCGCAACCGAAAACATTTGGTCAGGTTGCAGACAAGCGCAAAGCTTCTTCCGTCCTTGCGAAGACGCCCTTGCCTTGCTGGCGCTTGATCAACCATGCAATGCCCGCTGGCTGATGGCTGTCTGCACTAAATCATCGCCGCCTCAAACAATCTGCTTGAGGGCCGCAGCCAAAGCATCGACGTCGGCCATGGAATTGAACAGCGCCGGAGTCGCCCTGACGCAGGCACCGCTGGCAAGGCCGGTCCGATGGACGGTGAAGATGCCGAAACGGTCCAGCAGCGTGGCCGCAAGCGCCTTGTTCTCGGCTTCGGACGTGCGGCCGGACAGGCGGAACGAAGTGATCCCGCCATGCATACGGGAATCGTTCGGCGTCAGCACTTCGATGCCGGGCAGATCGCGTAGCTGGCCAACCCATCGGTCCCGTAAAGCCTGCAACCGCGCCGTTCTGGCAGCGGCGCCGATCGTGGCTTGAAAATCCAGCGCCGCCGGCAGGGTCAGGGTCGCGGCAAAGTCGACGGTTCCGGTGTGGACTCGCGATCTGATCGATCCAGACCCGGGGGCTTCGTCCGCAATGTCGGGGTCGATCGCCGAAACCCGTCCCTTGCGGATATAGGCAGCGCCCACGCCCAGCGGCGCGCCCATCCATTTGTGCAGGTTGATCCCGACAAAATCGGCTCCCAGTCCGGCAATGTCGAGCTCAACCTGCCCGAGGCTATGTGCGGCATCGACAATGATATCGATCCCGCGTTCCCGTGCGAGAGCCGAAATCTCGCGCACGGGTATCTTGAGCCCGGTCCGGTGGCTGATGTGCGTCAGCAGAACCAGTTTGATATCGGGGTGGGTTTCAAACGCCTGGGCATAGGCGTCGATGACGTTCTGATAGGTGGCCGGTTCGGGCAAGGCGATCTTGATGGTCCGCGCGCCGCGTCGGGCCATACTCGCCTCAAGGCTGGCCTGCATGCTGTCATAATCGAGATCGGCATAGAGCGCGGCCTGTCCGGGCTTGATCCGGTTATAGCCGCCAATCAGCGCCTTCAGCGCCTCGGTGGCGTTGCGGGTGAGGACGATTTCCTCGCGTTCCACACCAAGGAAGCTGGCGAGGCGCGCATGCGCCGCACCCAAATCCGCACCCATGCCGCGCCGGGCGTAGTAGCTGCTTTCCCGGTTCACCCTCGCCACACACTGCTGATAGGCGGCGAGAACGGGGCGGGACATCATGCCCCAGTTCCCGTTCTCCAACTGAATCACCGCGTCTGTCACATCATATTGGGCGGCAATCTGCGCCCAATAAGCCTCATCATTGGCCAGCCCCGCTCCCTTGATCGGAGCGGAAGCCGGGGCAGCACGCAAGGTCGCCGTGGGGAGCATCGCTGCACCCGCCACTGCGCCTTGCAAAACTGTCCTTCTGTTCATCCTGGTCATTCGAGGCATTTAGAACTTCACACCAAGGCGAACAAAATATTGCCCGCCGTCAGTGTCATATGGTGCGTTGCGCGAATAGATCAGGCCGCGATTGGCCTGGAAGGTCGCTTCGTCGGGATAAGTATCGAACAGGTTTTCTGCACCCACCGCCAGGTTCACATGTTCGTTCAATTCATAGCCCAGCGAGACATCAAACAACACGGTCGCACCAAATTTCTGGAAGATGTCGCCGGTCGCATTACCGCTGCTGTCGGTCCACGAACCGTAATAACGGCCGTGCAGCGTTACGTCGAAGCCGCCCAGCTGATAGCCCAGCGTCGCCGTGGCATTGTTTTGCGGCAGGCGTTCTTCAAAGATACGCCGCTGGGTCTCGTTGCCAATCGTGGAGCTGCTGCCACCGGTGACCTTGGTCTTGTTGTAATTATAGGCGATGCTGGTGCTCAGCATGCCCGGCCCGACCGGTCCGCGATAGGCCAGCACAGCATCAATACCGCGCGTCCGGGTGTTGAAATCATTGGTAAAATAGCTGACGCTGGTAAAACGGTTGGGGTTTGCGACCCCGTCCGGGACAGCAAAGGACGCGGATTGGCCAAAGCGACCATCGACCTTGATCTGATAAAGATCGACGCTGGCCGAAAAGCCGTTGTCGCCCTGATAGGCAAAGCCGGCGGTGATGCTCTCCGACTCCTCGGGGGTGAGCGGCTTGGCCCCGAGCAGCACGGCCAGTGGATCGCTTGGGGAAAGGCGGCCGCGGGTGAACACCTGCAGGGTCACGGTATCGAGTCCCTGACTGGTGTTGGCGGTGTTAAGCTGGGCCGGCGTCGGCGCGCGGAAGCCCGTCGAATAGGTTGCCCGCAGCGCGAAGCCGTCGACCGGCTCTACCCGGCCGGAAAGCTTGTAATCAAAGGTGTCGCCGAAGTCCGAGTAATCTTCGTAACGGGCAGCGGCGCCGATTGTCAGCATTTCGATCGGCTGCCATTCGAGATCGAGATAGCTGGCATAGCTGGTTTGATCGAATGTGCCTGCCTGAATTGGATTGAAACCGGGGAAGCCGTTGGAATTGGGAGACAGCCCTTCTGATGCCCCTGCGCCGATGGCATAGGAGGCCGGATCACCAGCACCGACTTCGTAGGTTTCCTTGCGCCGCTCGGCACCGAAGGCCACGTTGAGCGGCTGATATCCGCCCAGGTCGAGCTGGTACACGAAATCGGCGTTGAGGTTGAATTCGCGCTGTTCGAGACGGCCGAGATAGAAGCTCGTCGGGCTGTCGGGGCCAAGCGAAGCGTTCAGCG
>JAGPVK010000221.1 GCA_018067055.1 Sphingomonadales bacterium
CTCCTGATGTTGGAGGCGTCGCCGCTATTTGCTGTTCCGGAGTTTTTTTGTGAAGCTGTAATGTAAATTTTCGGCGGCAGCGTGTAGCGATCCGGATCTGCGGCAAGGCTGGATGGAACGGGGGTGGCGCTGTTCAGCCACCAGGTCAGTGCAATCCCGAAGACGAGCAAGAAAGCCGCCAGCCCGAACATTGTTTTACGGTTATTGAACCACCGACTCGGCGAATTGTGCTCCACTGGCGGGGCCGGATGAGCAATATCGTCGGACGCTCCGAGAATCTGCGTGCTTTCGGGTTCGACTTTATCCAGTTCGATCTCGACGGCATAATGGCCGATCGGGATATGCAACCTTTGTGCGCTGCCGCGCGCCGCATAATGGGCGGCAAGCATTTTGCGCAGCCGGCCGACTTGCACCCTCGGATAGCTGTCTGCCTGCACGTCAAAATCCTCGGAGCGACCGAGACCATCGACGGCAACCTGATAGGCCTTGGGAGGATTGCCCGGATTGGTAATGGCCTCTTCCACCAGGTAGCTCAACAGTTGCGACATGACTGGCGAGCGAATGAAATCGGGGGATTGCAAAAGCGAATGTGTTTCAGCGCGGAGCAGCTTGGCTCGTCGCTCATCCGAAATCGGTGAGGACATTATTCTGGTCTCCCTCTGGTCGTGTAGTTACCCGACATCGTCGGATTGTGCATCGACAAAATGGTCACTGGAATGCGACTCGGTCGCGCAGGCTGATCCAGCCCTCACTGCCGACGATGATATGATCGTGAACGGCCAGTCCAAGTTCCTTTGCTGCCTTGAGCAGCCTGCAGGTCGCTTCGATATCGCCGTCGCTTGGGTTTGGATCCCCCGACGGATGGTTATGGGCAAGGATCATCGCGCTGGCGTCCAGAGCAAGCGCGCGTTTCAGTATTTCGCGCGGATAAATCGGTGCTTCGGAAATCGAGCCTCTGCTCACGACTTCGTCGCTGATCAGACGGTTCTTGCTGTCCAGAAACAAGACGCGCACTTCTTCGACCGGCAATTGCGCCATGGCGACGATAAGATATTCGATCACGTCTGCGGCCTTCGACAAACAGATACGATCAAGCATCTTGTCCTTGGAAGAGACAAGCATCGCTTCGCGCACCAGCGACAGGATGGCTCGCCCGGGGTTGCTTTTTGCGGAACGGGAATCCGAATATAGAACGGCGGCGAAGGATCCGAATTCCGCGATCAGCGATTCAGCGATGGCCGAGGCATTGTCTATTTTTGCAACGCTGAAAAGTCGCTCCAGGATCTGTCGACCCCGTATTGCTGAAGGCGCTGCTGATGGCGGTAGGTGCCGAGGGCCAGCACAATCAACATCGGATAGGCCCAGATGGCTGCTACTGCACCATATGCTTGCGGTAGCAGTTCCGGGATAATGATTATCGGAAGATGAGTGAGCACTTGTATCGATTGCATAGCGCATAACCATAATGTCCAAAATCTGTCAGCATTCAAGGTGAGATAGAAAAAACTCACCAACATTGCGGTGTCCACAAGCAGGATTCTCACTTCAACGTGCGAAAACCTTTCGGATACAGGGGCGGCAACCGCAATCGTCAAGAAAAAGCCGATCAGCATGATCGAAGTTGCATATCTTTCCGGCTTGCCGCCCCAGATCAATCCGTAACTACATGAAATTATCAGCAGTGCCTGAAACAGTTGAATCCTGACCATGTCACATTCGACCAAAGAATGTTGTCATGGTCAAGGCTCGCGTCGACTAAGCGGCGTTGACAACGCGTGGATAACCGACTTCCTGCGGCGAAAGTTCTGCGCTTGCAGGTGGGCATTCGAGGCCATCACCCCAGCTCACAGTGCGCAATCCGGCATCTTCCCGGTCTTCCGCAAGATGCGCATGCGCTTCGACAACTTCCCGATAGGAGCGCGCTGTCTGGGCGGCTGCATCAATCAGCTTTTCAGAGGCATCCATTCCGGCAGTCAGCGAAAAGCGCGTTCCTGGTGCAAGGCGGGCAGACGCGATACTGCTCATCAATTCGCCCATCTGAACCATAGTCAGATTGAGGGATTTTTCGACTTCATGGATTTTGATGGCGATGGGGCGGGCGGCTTCAATGCGTTGGTTCAACATGTTACTCTCCTGACGCCGCAGAACGAGGGCGTCAATTGGTGATCAAAATTCCAGGGATTAATTTGGGTTGATCAACCTGCTCACGAGCATTGCGGCAAGGCAGACAAAGGCAAATGCAAAGGCGAGTTTGACCGCTAGGTCGGCAATCGCCCATATTCTTGCTGCTCTGCTTAGATCATTTCCCAACTCTCCCTGCTTGCGGAACGGCACCGACAGGAGCGGGTTAGAGAAAGAGGCATATGACTGATATGCCGACTGTACTTCCCTGACCCTGTCGGGTGACGTTGCCTGATGTCCAGGCAGGGGATAGATTGCGTCGGATTTTCGCTGTGGCACAATCCCAATATTCTTGGGCACAAAAAATTTGGGTTCATATCCCTCATGCTCAGCCAGCATGCGTGCCGCAGCTTTGCTGCTGGTAACCTGCAGTTTTTGCCGAGCCGACCGCAGCCGTTCGTTGATGACATTGGGGGTCACGCCGATTTCCTGAGCCGCAGTTTTGGCATCATAACCTTGCAACAGCAGGTGCAGAGCCGCTTTCTCGTTCTCATTCAGATCATCGCAAAATTTTCTGGTCATTGTAACATCATATGTCAGAGGTGATCATTTGGCAAAAATTTATGATCAACATAATTGCTAACCATCCGAATCTGCTGCGCAAAGAAAAATATGTCCGGCTTCATACCAGGGATATATTTGATGTTACCGCTACAAAAAGTTAACAGGATGAAAGAAAATTACGGCGATATTGTCGTATTTTAGCCATTTGCAGCGCGCCGCCATTAACTTGTAACCTCTGCGGCGCCATTGATACGGTTTGACACTCGAGAATGGCGGCGGATCGGCTCATAGTTGTGCTTATCCGGCAAGAAGTCCTTGGCGATGGTTTGTTGGGAATGGCGGTACGAAGGTTCTGGTCCCCCTGAATTAAAGTCCGCCGCCCGGTGAATGTCCAACGTCTGGAGCGAATGGAATATTCTGGTCAGTATTTCCTCGCTGCATGGGGTTTCTGGTCGGGTAAAAAAGAAGTTTGCTAACCCGCAGCGCTTCTTTGGACAATCAGATCCGGGTTGATTCAACTTCTCCCAAGACTGGATCAACCCGGAGAAGATATTCAGTGCGTGGGTGGAACCAATCGCGTCGTTATATGTTCTGTTGTGTAGCGTAGAGATTGCTTTGTTAAGTTTGTAGTTGCGTAGAGTAGAGATTGTAAATTTCATGCTAGAAGTTGAAAAGAAAAGCGCAGCCGAGCGCAAAAAAGAGCTGTTTTTCGGGCATCTTGTAACATGGGGTTCGATTGTTTTTGCCGTTGCCCTGATCGTTGGATTGTCCCAGGTCGGTGCGATGGAGAAAGATCCAACCGCTTCGACACCCGACACGGCTCATCACATTGTGACGAGCGGCAAGGGCTGACCTTTCATATTCCTATAATTTGCGCGCTTCTTCCACCAGCATGACCGGAATGCCATCCCGTATCGGATAGGCCAGACCCGCAGCTTCGCTGATCAGCTCATCCGCATCGGCATCATGGACCAGCGCAGTCCGCGTCATCGGACAGACCAATATATCCAGCAAATCGGGATCGATGACCCGCTTTTCGCCCTTCTTAAACCCGTCACTCGCTGCTCGGTCGTTCACTGTAACGTGATCCGGTCATCATCGCCATCCTGCCGACCGAAAAACTGCAGCAGCTGGATGATCAGTTCAGCGCGATTGGCCAGGCCGTCGACTTCAAGCAGCGCCTGTTTCGACGCCGCATCAAATGGCGCAATCTGGGCTATGCCGTTGACAAAAGCCATGTCGTCGAGCCTTCCGATGCTGTCCCAGTCAACCTGATAGCCCTGCAGTTCTGCAAATCTCCGGGATTCGATTTCGAGTGCGGCGCGTTCGGCACTGGCCAGCACCTCGTCGATTTCCAGATCGTCTTCAATCTCGGCCCGTACCTGGCGAAATGCCGTCGAGGCGTCGATTTCCTCGATAATCCGAAAGCGGGCCAGGCCTTCCAGCACAACGTTGAAACGACCATCATCCAGCGCTTCGATATCGATGATCTTGCCGAGACAGCCGATATCGAACAGGGCAGGGTGATTGCCCGCTTCCTTTGGCTGGACCATGCCGATCTGCCGGTCGCGCGCCATTGCGTCATTGATCAGCGCGCGGTAGCGCTCCTCGAAAATATGCAGCGGCAGATGCATGCCGGGAAACAGCAAGGCTCCAGCCAGCGGGAAGATAGAGAGTCTCTTGGTCTCGCTCATCCGAACAGCACGGCGCTGAGCTTGCGGCGGGTTGCGGCGACCCATTCGTCTTCCAGGCCAACCATTTCGAACAGCGACAGCAGTTTCTGCCGCGCCGCGCCGTCGTTCCAGTCCTTGTCGGCGGCGATGATCGTCAGCAGATGCTCTGCCGCGCCATCATGATCACCAGTAGCGATCAGCGCTGCGGCTAGATCAAATCGCGCCTGATGGTCTTTCTCATCTGCTGCAACCGCAGCCTTCAATGCTTCCAGGGCGGCATCGTCGGGCCTGTCCTTGGCCAGTTGCAACGTTGTCTGCGCCCGTTCGATTGCCGGGTCACCCTGCAACGCCTCTGGTAGTCCGGCCAGGGCCGCTTCCGCCTGCTCGAGATGATCCGCTGCGACCATCGCGCGAATCAGGCCGCCAAGCGCTTCGGCATTGTCGGGCGCCATTTCGGCAATTTGCGCAAAAATGCCAGCCGCGCGCTCGGCATCGCCACCCGCCAGCGCATCCTCGCCCATCGCCAGCAATGGCGCGATATCCTGTTTAGGTTCTTCACCACCGCCCACCGGTAATTGCGCGAGCAGCTGATCTAGCGCGCCGGTCAGCTGGCTTTCCGAGCGCGCGCTGGTCAGATCGGCCACTGGCTTGCCCTGGAAGATCGCATAGACGGTCGGGATCGACTGCACCTGGAATTGCGCGGCGATAAATTTATTCTCGTCGACATTGATCTTGGCCAGCACCACGCCCTTGTCGGCATAAGCGGCGGCGACTTTCTCGAGTAGCGGCGTCAGCGCCTTGCACGGCCCGCACCATTCGGCCCAGAAATCGAGGATGACGAGCTTGTCCATGCTCGGCGCCACGACCTCCCGCTGGAAAACCTCTACCGCTTTCTGTTCTTCGACTGTCAGTCCTGCTGTTGCCACATCATGCTCCTGTTATGGCGCCGGACCAATGTCCGGACCAGCGCTCAAATCGTTTAACTTGTGGGCTTTATGTGGGGTCCGGCGCGCCAATGCCAAGGATATTTTTGCATTTGCAGCAAACAAGAGGTTGATTGGGGCTTGCGGGGTATAAAAACCCATGCTAACCGCGCGCCTCAATGTGCTGCTGACCAAGTGAATTACCCAAGTGTCGCAGCAACGCCGAGCGGGCGTAGCTCAGGGGTAGAGCACAACCTTGCCAAGGTTGGGGTCGAGAGTTCGAATCTCTTCGCCCGCTCCAGTTTTTCGGGAAAAATGACAATCCGGCGGATTGTCATCCGAAAAACTCCCGAGCGCAAGCGAGGGGGGGGGCTTGCCCAAAGATTCCCAAGCATAATCCCCTGACGAGCTTCCCGCTTCCAAGCGAATGAATCAATCCAGCGGATTGTCATTTACAGAACTTCCGAAGCGCAAGCGAGGATGGCTTGCCCGAATTTCCAAAAGCACAAGACGCCGGCGTGATTCCTGCGGAGGCAATATTCTACTGATTGCTGATGAAAATTGAACTGTGGGAGTGTGCCGAAACAAATGCGAGCATTACGCCCGCAATTTCCCCGAAACGGACATTGGCTTTGACTCTGCTGGGCGGCAGCACGTGGGTGGGATGCGGACATCCGAGATGAGCGATATTTATGACAGTTTCTGGGTCGTCGGCGGACTGTTGGCTTTAAAGATTTTATGCAACAAAGAGGACTCTTCAATCGGGGCTATCCCAATGTCAGCTTCCACCCCACTTTGAGCCCCCAAAACGAGCTTATCACGCCCAAAAAGGCGCAAGTAGAGACGGTCTAAGTAACCTCTTGCCGAAAGACCTTCGCGATGTCAGACGGCAAAGCGTTTAGAGGAGTATATGCAATGAGGCTTGTTCCCGTCATGCTTCTGTTCGGAAGCGTGGCCATCGCGCCGGGTGCGCTTGCCCAGAATGCGGTCGATCCGTCCTGGGCAGCAGCGACTTTTGGGCCGGCCAGCGGGGCCGACCTCCTGCCCGCCCAGCCCCAAGCTTTGGATGAAATTGAGGCTCTGCAGCGCAAGGCCTTCGAGAAATACGGGCCGCTTGGCATCGTCACCATGGGCATGGACCGGTCCGAGATTGTCGTCCTTTGTGATACCGTCGGACAGACTTTCGCCACCATCGCAGCAGAGGAAACTGATCGGGACAGGCGCATCGCCAAGTTTGCTGAGGTGTGGCGGTTTGAGCAGAGAATTGCTGAACCACTTGAACAGGCTCGCAAGACCCTGGGCGAGAGCGGTTATAACCGTGCGCTAAGCAAAAGCAGCGAGAGTATGAACCTGCTCTCCATGATGCTAGATCCGCAGCTGGAGCAAGACGTGCAGGCCGGCGATGAGCTGATGTTTGTCTGGGCGACGACGTTGGCTGCCCGGTGCGGCCAGATGCTCGATGAGATGGGCATTGCCAAGGTTGGCGGGGATCCCCCAATCGAATATATCGCGGCCAAGACCCGCTTTCGCTATCGCGGCGCCGACTTCGCCGAAATTTTCGCTGACACCGAACTTGGCCGATATGCGGACGAGATGTGTCGCGGCGGTGCGTCCCCTGACTTTTCCGGGGCATCATTAGACCAACGCGGATACGAGGGAATGTCGCTGCTCGACTGGGCGATTGAATGTGATGATCGCGCTTCCTTCGACGCGCTGCTCGCGGCGGGGTTCGATCTGGATTCGAAGGGCCTTTGGGAAGACCCGCCGCTCGTCAGGACTGCAAGCGAGAAGCGGCTCTGGTTCTTGCGCCGACTGCTTGACGAAGGCGTGAGCCCTGACACGATGGGGCGAACCACAACGGCCTTGCTGACCGCCAGCGATGATCTCGATGCGATCAATTCCGGTGGCGACACCAAGGCAGCGTTCAACCTGCTGCGCGAACGCGGGGCTTCGCTTAATTTCCCGAATTTTCAGGACTCCATCTGGTACAGGTGGAGCCTGCACGAGACACGGTGGGACCTGATCCTCGAACATTGGAGCGAATTCGAAAGCGACCCGGTCGAACTCGCCAGCGTGCTTGAATATTATCTCAGCGGTGACATGAATTGGGCGAGGAAGGAAACCGGAGGCGCGGCACGCCAGATCAAGGCGCTCCTGATCGAGGAATATGGCGTCTGTTTCCCGGTGGGCAAGACCTTTCAGATGAAGAATGACGAGCGCGGTTTTCGCATCCAGCCCGATTGCCCCAAGGGCGATTGATCGCAGGAGCAGCAGCCCCCCGATGGTGGCACGGATCGGGACGCATTCGGGAGCAGCCAGCGCGACGTGATACGACAAAAAGGCACCGATCATAGAAGCCTGGTTAGCCGATTCCCAATAGCGGCCGCAGATCGGCCTTGAGGTAATCCCGGTTAGCTGTCTGACCGCATTGCTCGCGTAAGGGCCGAAAGATGTCGGTCCGCTGCCGATCCAATTGCTGCCATTCGAGCGTTATCAAATTCAGTGCGCTGAATGGCAGCTCCTGATCCACGACGATCACTTTTGCGCCCACATCGGCCCCTGGATCACGGTAAGAATATAATAGTCCAGAAACCTTCAAGCCCCAATGCCTGACCCCTCCCGCGCACTCAAAATCTCCGTCACCAGCTCCAGATCACTCGGCTTGTCGACATCAATCGCCGCTTCCGCGATCGGCAATATGATCGGCTCGGCCCGCAGGCCCATGCGCTGCCCGGCCTGTGCCATCGCATCCTTGAAACCGATCGTCCTGCTGAGCGCCCGCAACAGCAGCCAGGGGCCAAAATGGGCGAAAATTTTCCAGCCTTTCTTGCGGTCTTTCTCGACGGTCGACCATAATGCCAGCGCCGGTTTGGCCGCTGCATTGTGCAAGGCAAAGAGATTGGCGCCGCTATAGGCCCCGCCCCGGAATTTCAGCCAGGTGCGGCGGGCGTCGGGATAGGCAGACAGCATCGTCTTGCGCTCGACCAC
>JAGPVK010000373.1 GCA_018067055.1 Sphingomonadales bacterium
CGCCTATGATGATCCGTGCGCCCTCTTTTGCCATTGCTTCTGCAATTCCGGCACCTATTCCCTGCGCCGCCCCGGTGACACACACGATTTTGTTCTGCAGGCGTCCAGCCATAATCCCATCCTCTTTTCCTGATTTTGGGAATTAGTCGAATTCTTGTCAGCCTGCTTGTGTCAGCGCGGCAACAAAGTTGATTCTGGGCGAACCGAAGCCGCGACAAATGGCTCAGCTGTCGGTGTCGCTCGTCCGATAGGATTGCTTGAATTGTCGCGGCGACTGACCGAATTCGTTCTTGAACGCGTGACTGAAGTGCGAGGCATCGGCAAAACCGCGCTGCATCGCAATCTGGGTCACCGACAATTTGTCTTTGGACGGCTCGCAAAGATCT
This sequence comes from Sphingomonadales bacterium, assembly GCA_018067055.1. Taxonomy (GTDB): domain Bacteria; phylum Pseudomonadota; class Alphaproteobacteria; order Sphingomonadales; family Sphingomonadaceae; genus Parasphingorhabdus. The sequence continues at coordinate 387 of JAGPVK010000373.1, forward strand.
GCCTTTGCGGCATGCAATCGCCGTTTGCGAATCCAGCTTCCGGCACTTTCATCGGATTCTTCGAACAAGCGATGCAAATAGCGCGGACTGAATTTGAACGCCGCCGCTACCGTTGCCGGAGAAAGGTTGGGTTCGCCGAGATTGGCAACGATATATTCCTGAACCCGGTTGAGCACGGCCTGGCGGAAGGCTGTGCTGGAGCGATTGGCATTTTCCGGCTTGAAGGCCGCCGCAACCAGTTCCACGGTCGCCCGCAACACCGCCGGACGGTCTTCGGGTTCCACCAGTTCGATGGCCTGATGAATTTGCACCAGATGGGAATGCAGGATCGACCCGAGGCCTTTGGTCCCGTCAACGCTCAGACCGCACATATCTTCGATACCGGGGATCATCATCTTGGCATTGTCGCGCGGGATCAATATGGAAAACTGGTTCAGTCGGCTGGTATTTTGAAATTTTGCCGGACGCGTGCTGTCCCAGATCGCGATTTTGCCATTCGAAACGACGGTTTCATTGGCGCCTTGCTCAAGCAGGCATTCGCCATCGGTGAAAAACAGCAGGCAAAAATAGGCATCATTGCTTTTCTTGATATCGTCCATCGTACGAAAGCCGGTGACCGGATCGGCCACGATATGCGTGAGCATATAGTCATTTACCGCCCGCCGGCGCACTTCGGCTATATATTGGTCATTGCGGTCCGATTTCAGGTCCCAGTGGAAATGGGTGCGGTCGAGCACTTCCTGAAAGCCGGGCAATTGCCGGGTCGGAGGCAGGCTGGTCGATTGCCAGCTCTCTTCCTCTATTATGCTCATGATCCCTCTCCTGAGCCAATGCTACGACGGCCAGGCGACATTCGCAAGCCGGTGTGCTTTTCTGGCGCAGATTGCCAAGTTTGGTGTCCTGCTGGAACAAATTTGGCCATGCCGGTTCACCAAAATACAATAATGACGCCGTTCCCAAGCAAGAAATGCCCGATCATAACAAGCTAGTAGCCGATCAATCGGATGGCCGCACGAAAGATGGCTCACCGTTCAGGAGAAGGAAAAACAATGAACACTATATGTCGCGCAACTATCCTCGGGTCCCTCGCATCGGTTTCGTTACTTGCTCACGGCACTGCGCTAGCACAGGCAACGCCGGCCAATACGGAGTCAGAAGACCAGAGCGGCGGCGTCAATATCATTGTTGTCACGGCGCAAAAACGGGCGCAGAATCTGCAGGACGTGCCGGTGTCGGTGTCCGCATTTGATGATCAGATGATCGCAGACGCTGGCTTTACCAACAGCCTCTCTATCGGGGATCAGGTTCCCAATCTTGAAATCAAGACATTTGGCGGGGTGCCGAATATCTTCATTCGCGGCGTCGGCAATAATGATTTCAACAGTTCATCGATCGGTCCGATCAGCGTGTATCGCGATGATGTCGTAGTCGCGTCGACCGGGAGCCAGATATTCTCGCTGTTTGATCTGGAACGGATAGAAGTGGTTCGTGGTCCGCAGGGCACCTTGTTCGGTAAAAATGCGACCGGCGGCGCGATCCAGTTTTTCTCCAAATTGCCTGAGGACCGGTTCGAGGGGAACGCCCGCTTCGGCTATGGACGGTTCAGCCTGTTTGAGGGGGAGGTAGCAGCCTCCCTTCCGATCACCGACGGATTTTCCGTCCGGGTTGCCGGCATGATCCGCAAGCGGGATGGAGAGAAATTCAACAGGTTTGACGGCACTGATGCAATCAATGTCGATGAAGCTGCGGCGCGTGCCATTTTCCGGTTGCGTCCGGGCCCCGACACCGATCTTCGGCTGACCGTCGGCGGTGGCAGGGATCGCAGCGACTATCTGGAAAACAAGCCGGTGGGCACGATTAACGGAGCTGACCTGTTCGGTTACACCGATCCTTTCCCGAATGATGAACGACTACTCAATTTCAACGGGCCCTCGCGGAATTTCTCCGACAATGTCTTTGTGAATTTTGTCGCCCAGCATGATTTTGGCAATTGGTCGATCCGGTCACTAACCGGCTATGACAAGAGTGATGTTGACAATGCGGTAGATGTCGACGGCGGCCCGTTCCGGATCGACGAGATCAACTTTCTGACCAATGCCGAGCAGTTCACGCAGGAGCTTCAGCTTTCCTACAATGACGGCCCCTTGAACGCGATCGCCGGATTCTATTATTTCTACGAGGATTTTAACGCGCACAGCAATGCCGATCTGCTTGGCGAGCTCACCTTTGCCCAAGGCGCGTTACCGCTGATCACCCAGGCCACGCGCAAGAACAAGGCCTATGCCGCATTCGGCCAGGCGACCTATGCCGTGGTGCCGGAACTGCGCCTGACCGTGGGTGCGCGCTACACGATCGACAAGGTGCGGGCGACCCATCAAGCCGATTTGATATCCGGGTTTTTTGACGCCGATATTCCCAATGGCGCTCCGATTCCGCTGGTTCCGTTTGCCAATCTGAAAGATTCCTACAAGTCTTTCTCATGGCGGCTTTCTGCAGATTATGATGTTACGGATGACGTGCTTGCCTATTTCAGCGTCGACAAAGGTTTCAAGGCGGGCGGCTTCAATATCGGGATCATCACCAGCGTGGCCGAGCGCACCCAAGTCGATCCGGAAACGCTGATTTCATATGAAATCGGCCTCAAGTCGACGCTGTTTGATCGGAACCTGAGGCTGAATATCGCGGCCTTCTATTATGACTATA
>JAGPVK010000234.1 GCA_018067055.1 Sphingomonadales bacterium
CTGTGACCGCTACACCCATGTTTAATGATGAATCTCGCTTTGTGCGTAGCCCGGACCTGGTGGCGTCGGAATTGGAGGGAGAGGTCGTATTGCTTAGCGTGGAATCCAGCCATTTCTATAATCTGAACCGCATCGGGTCACGCATTTGGGACTTGCTTGACCAACCGTTATGCATTCCCGAGATCTGTCGCGAGTTGATGAACCAATTCAACGTAAGCCCTACCGATTGTGAATCTGAAGTCCGGCAGTTCATAGAAAAAATGCTGGATCAGGGGCTCTTCCGTTTGGCATAATCTTTTAAAAATTGGTGGACCATGGCCTCGCTATTATGATCAGATTGGCGCCGCATGCGACGCGGTGGCGCTTTGCTCGTGATCGAACCCAATTGGACAAGCAGCGCACTGGTCACGTCGTCATAATCATCAACCAGATTCTCATAGGTGAGCGATATTGGAGATATGCCATTTGCTCCAAAAAAACGCTGCCAGTGGCTGTGGCAATGATCGCTTAGGGCGATTGTGGCCATGATTTGATCAAAATCATAGTCAGCAGACCTGGCCGTGCCCTCCGGTCCAACACCCGGTATCGACCGCCAAAGGCCCGTTTGTGTGGCGGTGCTGGCAGACACCGCTTGACGAACACGATCTCTGCGTTCCAGATGGATGAACGTTGGGTTGGGTAGAATGCACGCGAGCAAGGTGGCCAATGACTGATAGTGATCAGATGCAACCTCATCCAGCGCGCAGGTTAGAGGTGCTGGAAAATGATCCGGTGCCAATTCATGTGCGAGTTCTTCGATATCCTGCCAAAATAGCTTGATCGCAAAACTTCCATTTGGACCAGTCCGCCGTCGATGCATTTCCGCAATATAGTCTTCGAGCGATAGGCAGCCCCACATCCTCGCCAGTTTTGGACGAAACCCTCGGTGGAGATATTCCAGTGGACAGCCTACATCACCCGAAAAATACAGCGCTTCGCCCAGTAAGGTGCTGCCAGAGCGCGGATGGCTGCAGATGACAATGCTCCTCTCCGGCGGCCCTTCCCACGGTTCATAGTCCGCGTCGGACAGGGCAAGATCATAAGTCGGCGTGTGGGAGCGTGTCACAGATGTTCCGGATAGTTTGTGCGATCATGGGTAGAGCCGCAAAATCTCTTGGATAAGAAATTGCATAAGCGGGCACGGTCTCGATCAGACTTTTTACTTGCGCCATCCCCTGCTCGCGTTCTTGTTTGCTAGCAGGATTGAACAGGACCATTTGGGAAGCCGCGATGACCATCGGGTCGGCACCGGATAGCTGTTTCCATTCAATCGCCCGGTCTGTTGACGGCAGGCCAATGCAGAAGATTGCTCGGACCGGTGCTTGTTCGGCGCCTCCCTTGCGCGGCGGCACGCACCAATATTTGTCCTGATAACCTGGAATGATTTCGCAGTAGCGATCGTCGGGGCCAACGGCTTCCTTTGACGGACGCCATAGGGATACGCCGGGCAGTGATTTACAGGCATGGGGGATTGTGCCGGCATTTTCGGACGATAAGTCCCTGAATATGGGCATGTCATCGGCAAGGATTGACCAATCGAGTGAGCGTGCAAGCGCGGTTGTAAGTGTCGATTTCCCGGAACCCGAGCCGCCAAACACCACAATCGCACCTGTGTCACCAACAAGCGACGCAGCATGGAGTACCAACCGGTTATGCAGCGCGCAAAGGCGCGGTAAAATACGGCGCACCATGATGCTCAGGAAAAGCGGCGAGGTGCTGGAATCTGGGCAATGGCACAATGCTCTTGTACCGCAACCACTAATGAGCATCATGATGCCCGCATCACCGCGCAACAGCCAGTCTCGCCCATGTGCTTCAAGCACTAATTTATAGCGACCTTGCCAACGATAAATCAGATCGCCCGTCCGCTCGACTGGAGGCTGATCAGAATATTCCAAGAAAATATCGGGTTCAATCCCATTGCCAATATGTTGCAACGGACACAAATCCGATAACGGAAAGCCGGATTGAAACAGCAACCCACCAAACATATACGCGAAGGGGGCAGCCATTTGAATGTTTAGCTCAAATTACTGATACCATCTCCGATTCGATAGGAAATACCTTGAGTGATTGTCACGGCCTTATAATCTGTAATTGCTGGAGTGACCCACTCTTCTTTGACCCGCTCGCTGGTTTCTTCCGGGGTCATGGCTTTATCAACTGGTTTCATGTTCTTTGCGTCATCCCTTATTTTCGATAGATGTTGCAAAATCTAAGCCCATATAATTTTTTGTGCAACTCAATAAATAGTTACGGGGTTTTTTTCCAGATTCGCAGCCCCATGCGGTCATGCCTCCCGCAAATCTCTAGCACTTCATGCGGATCGGTGGATCGCGGCACTGTCTGGGCGAATGGGTGAAACATCACCGCCCAGCAGGATTGTGTGCCCGCTGAAGGTCTGTTTTCGTAGCGACCAAGATCATCCATATCGAGCGCAATCCATTGGGCAATCCCGTTGCTGCGGCCGGAATGGGGGCTAACGGTAACTTCACTGCGTTGGTCAGTCCACGGGCCGCCCGACTGAAAATCAAATGCGAACAGGTCTCCAATATCGCTACACAAAGAAAGCGATCGACTTCCGCAGGGTATCTGCAAAGAAGTGGGCGCAAGACAGTTAAACGCAGACAGGTCAAACCCGGAAACCTCGGCCATCCGGCTTTGCTCGAGGCCTTCATAATATCCCAGTGCCACCCTGACCTGGCCGCGCGCGGGAATTATAGTGCCACCCGGTTTGACCAGGCGGTCAACCGCATCTTCCATCACTTCCAGCACGGCTTCATTCAGCATGTCATTACTGACGATTTCCGACACCAGAATGTCTACGGGGCCGTGGAGCTCCTCAGGTGCGATATCCTGCGAGCGTTTTGAAATTACCGTAATCTGTTCGGCCAAACCATTTTCGGCAATAACCCGGTTTGCGACATTGGCGATGGCTGGCTCCATTTCGCACGTGTACACATGACTTGCTCCTAGCCGCGCGGCCATCATCGCCAACAGCCCGGTTCCGGTGCCAATTTCGAGCACGCGGCAACCTGGGTAGATCGCACGCCGCAAAGCAGCTTCATATGCATCATTGCGCACTGTGTCTTGTACCAGAACAAAATGCCAATTTGGTACGTCAGCGCTCATTATCTCACGCACAATCGCTCCAATTTCGTCGTCGTCGGGCGCAAGCGCCTGCGCTCGTTCTGCCGTTACAATGGCTTCAGATTTGTCGCCGACTGACAATAACAGGTGGGCGCATGCAGCGAGTGCTGCAGCGTTACCATCGGACTGTTCGACAAGGGCCAGAATGCCCTGGCGTCGCTTTTCTATATCGGACAATTCACACCTTTCTCAAACTTTGTCCGTTCAACTCGGCCTGCTGACATCGGTACAAACGAATAGCTATATGAACACTCGATAAAAGCCGGTAAAGGATTAAACAGAATGAAATTTGCATGAGTGCTGCCTTGACCGACCAAATTCGCTTGCCGGAAATAACCGTCACTGACGCTGTTCGGATTGGAACTTTTGCAACGCAGATT
>JAGPVK010000246.1 GCA_018067055.1 Sphingomonadales bacterium
CAAACCAATCGTGAGCATGTCCGTGCGATCGACAGCCCGCCCAACTGGCAGGAGATCGAGGGGGTTGGCGAATTCGGCCGGACCTGCACGCAAAGCTACACGATGTTCCCCAACTGGGTGTCACCGCTGAGCAATTATTTCGTCCCGCCGCTGATCTTCTGGCCAACCTCGCTCAACACCACCCGGCTGGAACTGGTGACGATGGCGATGGACTGGGGCGACGGACCGGCGCCCGATCTGTGGACCGTGCCAGACGAGAGCAAGCCCAATGGCCGCGACATGTCACCGATCATTCTCGAGGATACGCAATTTGGCGAGATGATCCAGAAATCCATGGAAAGCGACGGCTTCAAGAGCGTCCCGCTGAGCTATCAGGAAGCGCGCATCTACAGCTTCCACCAGAATTGCGACAAGATGATCGGCCTGAACCGGGTACCGGAAGGTCTGGCCGTCGAGCAAGTGATCGGCGAGGAGTGGGTCTATCCGAACGACCCGCGCGTGGCCGAGATGGAACAGTTGGAAGCCGCAGAATAATAAGAAGAAACACGACATCGGCGCAAGCCGGGACAAGGAGCATTGATGGGACGGGTTCAGGACAAGATCATATTGTTGACCGGCGGCGCAATGGGGCTCGGCAAGGCCGCCGCACGGCGGCTGGTCGAAGAAGGCGCCCGGGTGCTGATCACCGATCACAATGCGGAAGCCGGGGTGGCAACCGCAGCGGAACTGGGCGACAATGTCGATTTTCTTGAACAGGATGTCACCAATCCCGATCGCTGGACCGAGGTAATTGCCCATGTCGAAGCGACTTACGGACGGCTCGACGTGCTGGTGAACAATGCCGCCGTGACGGTGTTCGGTTCGATCGCAGACGTCAGCTACGAAGATTTCCGGCGCTGTTACAATGTCGATGTCGACTCGATTTTTCTGGGCTGCAAGACAGCCCTGCCGCTGATGAGCAAGACCGGTGGCTCAATCATCAACCTTTCATCGGCTGCCGCGATCAACGCCAGCGCCGATCTGGTCGCCTATAACAGCGCCAAGGCGGCGATCCCTATGCTCACCAAATCGATCGCGCTCTATTGCGCGCGCGAGAAAAATGGTGTCCGGGTGAATGCCGTGCTGCCTGGTACGATCATGACGCCCAATGTGCGCAGCGTGATCGACGGAACGCCCAATCCGGCTGAAACCGAGGAATTGTTCCAGTTGGCCCAGCCCGTCGGACATATGGGAGAACCGGATGATATTGCGCATCTGATCGTGTATCTTGCTTCCAACGAGAGCAAATTTGCCACCGGTGCGGCCTTTGCGGTCGATGGGGGCCTCAGCATCTAGCCTGTCTGGTCGATCGACGGAATCGGGCAATGTCGTTATATTGCAGCAAAGCCTAGCCTTTCCCGCATCAAATCCCTAAATGCTGCAACATGCATTTCTTGGATCAAGCCAAAATCTATGTCAGCTCCGGTCAGGGCGGGCCTGGCGCTGTCAGTTTCCGGCGCGAAAAATATATTCAATATGGCGGCCCCGACGGCGGCAATGGCGGCAAGGGCGGCGATATTGTCTTTCTTGCGGTTGAAGGCCTGAACACGCTGATCGATTTCCGCTATGCCCAGCATTTCAAGGCCCCGCGCGGCAGGGGCGGCGCTGGCCGTAACCGGACCGGCGCTGGCGGCGATGATCTCGTCATCAAGGTGCCCGTGGGCACCCAGATATTGTCGGAAGACAAGGATCATGTGCTGCTCGATTTCACCCAGGAGGGCCAACGCGCGACCTTCCTCGAAGGCGGAATCGGCGGACGCGGCAATGCCAGCTACAAAAGCTCGACCAACCGTGCCCCGCGCCAGCACCAGCCGGGCGAACTCGGCGAGGAAGCAGCTGTCTGGTTGCGGCTCAAGCTGATTGCCGACGCCGGCCTTGTCGGCCTGCCCAATGCCGGCAAATCGACATTGATCAACAAGGTGACCAACGCTGGCGCGAAGGTCGGCGCCTATCCGTTCACGACCATCCATCCGCAGCTCGGTGTGGTTCGGCACAAGGGCCGTGAATTCGTGCTCGCCGACATTCCAGGGCTGATCGAAGGCGCGGCGGACGGAGCGGGCATTGGCGACCGCTTTCTTGGCCATATCGAGCGCTGCAAGATATTGCTGCATCTCATCGACGCGACCGGTGATGATCCGGTAAAGGCCTGGAAAACGGTCAGCAAGGAACTGGAAAAATATGGCGGCGGCCTGGCCGAGAAACCGCAGATTCTGGCGCTCAACAAGGCAGATTTGCTGGACGATGAGCTGATGGCTGACATTGCCGACCAATTGCGCGCTGCCGGGGCCGAGCATGTTCTCCCGGTATCGGGTGCCACCGGCGAAGGACTGGATGCAGCGCTCGACAAAATCCTCGAGGCGGTGGGCGAGAATAGTTCGATCGAACGCAAAGGCCAGCCGACAAACACCTCGGATGAAGAGGATAAAGCCAAGGATTGGTCGCCGCTGTGAATGCCGCAAAGCGGGAGACGATTGTCGTCAAGGTCGGGTCTGCCCTGCTCGTCGGCGAGGATGGACAAGCCCGCCGGTCATGGCTGAAAACTCTGGTTGCGGACATCGCCAAGCGCCATCAGACGGGCGATAATGTGATCATCGTCTCATCCGGATCGATCGCGCTTGGTGCGCGCAAGCTTGGCCTTGAAAAAGGCGGACGAGCCAGTCTGGCAGAAGCCCAGGCAGCCGCATCGGTAGGGCAGATTGCCTTGAGCAGCCTGTGGTCGGAGCTGCTGGCGGAGCATCAGATCACCGCAGCGCAGATGCTGCTCACGCTCGACGATATGGAAGATCGCAAACGCTATCTCAACGCCACCGCGACACTTGAAAAATTGCTGGAACATCGGGCGATACCGGTGATCAACGAAAATGACAGCGTCGCCACCGACGAGATCCGCTTTGGCGACAATGACCGGCTGGCAGCCCGAGTGGCTCAGGCGGCCGCCGCGGATCGTGTGCTGCTGCTGTCGGATATCGACGGCCTCTACGACCGTCGGCCGGGCAGCGAAACGCACGGACAATTTATCGGCATGGTCGAAACTGTCGATGAATCGATCATGGCAATGGCGGACGGAAGCTCTTCTTCCGGCCTCGGGTCTGGCGGGATGACTTCCAAGCTACAGGCGGCGAAAATCGCCAACATGGCCGGAATCGAGCTGTCGATCATTTCCGGCCGAGAAGAGCATCCACTGGAACGCTATGCACTGACCAATGTCGGCACCTTGTTCAAGGCCGGAGACGGCGCCAATGCGCGCAAGGCCTGGCTTGGCGGAAGACTGACCTCTGCAGGCACGATAACCATCGATGCCGGCGCGGTCGCCGCACTGCAATCCGGTGGCAGCCTGCTGGCTGCCGGCATCATCACCATCGACGGCCAGTTTGAACGCAGCGACGTGATCGAGATCAAGGACGCGGACGGCTTGACGATCGCTCGCGGGCTCGCCGAATATGACGCGCTCGATTGCGCCAGGATCATCGGTCGCCGTAGCTCCGAACTCGAGGCGTTGCTGGGCTATGCCCCGCGCAGCGCCGTGGTACACCGCAACCAGATGGTGCTGGTCTAGTCATCATGGTCGCACCTTCTGGAAAAACAATCGCGATCACCGGCGCGACCGGCTTTGTCGGCGGCCGGATGCTCGACCTGGCGGTTCGCGACGGCTACACCATTCGCGCGCTGACCCGGCGCAAACAGGATGACCGCCCTGGCGTCACATGGGTGCGCGGGGCTCTTGACGACAAGAACAGTCTCGCGGAGCTGTGCACCGGCGCGGATATGATTCTGCATATTGCCGGGGTGGTCAACGCTCCCGACCGGGCCGGTTTCGAGTCCGGGAATATCGCGGGCACCCTGGCGGTTGTGGAAGCCGCCAAACATGCGGGCACCAGACGTTTCATCCATGTCTCGTCACTGGCTGCCACCCAGCCGCAGCTGTCGATCTACGGCGAGACCAAGGCCAAGGCCGAGAAGATTGTCGCAACCAGCGGACTTGACTGGACCATCCTCCGGCCACCGGCGGTCTACGGGCCCGGCGACGGCGAATTTCTGGACCTGTTCAAAATGGCCCGACTCGGCTTTGTCACCATGCCACCCGATGCCGACGGCCGCCTGTCGGTCATTCATGTCGAGGACCTGTGCCAAGCGCTGCTCGTACTGTTGCCCGAACAGGAGGATTTGACCGCGCAGATATTCGAGGTCGATGACGGCAAGCCGGGCGGCTGGACCCAGGCCAGTTTTGCCAGGGCGATCGGCTGGGCGATCGGCAAGCGCATTTCTCCGGTGGGCATACCCAAATCGCTGTTGCGCCTGGGGGCCAGGGCAGATCGTCTGATGCGCCGCGACAAGGCCAAGCTGACCGCAGACCGGGTCAATTATTTTTGCCATGACGACTGGACTATTGATCCGGCAAAGCGTCTGCCAAGCCAGCTATGGCAAGCGCAGATCGAAACCCGTGAAGGTCTCAAGGATACCGCGAACTGGTATCGCCAGAACGACTGGCTGTAACGGTTTTCAGAGGATCGAACCGGCGAACTGCTCATAAACATAGGTGATGAAGGTCAGCGTCAGGCCGACCAGAAACACCCGATAGGCCCAGCCGAGAAAGCGGTATTTCTTGCGGCCGAGCAGGGTTCCCATCTGGTAGATGTCGCGCAGCATTGCGCGATAGACCGATTCCTGGGTCTGGAATTCCTCACTCAACAGGCGATCGATAAATTCCTCTTCCGTCATGCTGCTGAACCCACCAAAAAACAGCAAATTGGTCGGCCCGCCCTTGCGTGGGGCAAAGGACGGCATCACCGCGATCGCTGCCAGACCTGCCGAGGCAAAGGCAGCTATCGCCAGGATCAACAGCGGCAGCGATAGATTACCGGTCTGGCTCTGTCCGATTGCCAGCGTGAACACGATGAAGGTCGCGCCGATCAGCATATTGGCTTTATGGTCGGCCATCATGCTCAGCTGGACATGATGTTGCTGGGTCGTTCGCAGCGCGTAGACCGCATCATCCGGCCATTTTCTCTCTTCCGCCATATGTTTTCCCCCAAGTTATGAGAAAGTGACACAATCGACGCATTTGGGCAAGCTGATGCCGCTTTTGCGCCTTATTCGCTTGCCAATGGGGCGCATCCGTTGGCAAAGGTCAGGGAAGGCTATTTGGCCAGTGACACTAGGGAATCATTATATGGCAAATCGCGAAGACATCATGGCCAAGATCAGCGAACTGATCGGTCCGTTCAACAACAAGGGCGTCGATCTGTCGGCTGCCACGACCTTTCAGGGCGATCTGGAATGGGACAGCCTGACGGTCATGGACTTTGTCGCCGCCGTCGAAGACGAATTTGACATCATCATCACGATGAACATGCAGGCCGAAATCGAGACGGTCGGCCAGCTCGCCGACGCCGTTGCAAAGTTGATGGACAGCTAGAGCGCAACATCCGCTCGCCCTGAGCTAGTCGAAGGGTCGCACGAGCGGATGGTTCGTACTTCGACAGGCTCAGCACGAACGGAAGTAAACAATGACCGATCTACTCAGTAAATTCGATCCGCTTATCCAGGAACGAGAAAACCTCCTGGCAACGGGTGTCAAAGACCCGTTTTCACTGGTGATGGAGGAAGTGCTCTCGCCCACCGTCGCGATCTGCGATGGCAAGGAAACCATTCTTCTTGGCACCTATAATTATATGGGCATGACCTTTGACGACGATGTGCGCGCAGCCGGGCTCAAGGCGCTGGCCGAATTTGGCTCCGGTACCACCGGCAGCCGGGTGCTTAACGGCACCTACAGCCTCCACCGCGATTGCGAGGATGCGCTGAAGGAATTTTACGCGATGGACCATGCGATGGTCTTTTCTACCGGCTATCAGGCCAATCTGGGCATCATCTCGACGCTCGCTGGCAAGGGCGACTATGTCATTCTCGATATCGACAGCCATGCCTCGATCTACGACGGTTGCGCGATGGGCAATGCCGAGATTGTCGCGTTTCGTCACAATGATGTCGAAGCACTCGAAAAACGCCTGAAGCGCCTGCCTCCTGAAGCGGGCAAGCTGGTCGTCCTGGAAGGCGTCTATTCGATGCTCGGCGATGTTGCTCCGCTCAAGGAAATGGTTCGCGTCTGCAAGGAAAACGGCGCCATGGTGCTGGTCGACGAAGCGCACTCGATGGGCTTTATCGGCGAAAACGGCCGCGGCGTCTGCGAGGCACAGGGCGTCATCGACGATGTTGATTTCATCATCGGCACGTTCAGCAAGAGCGTCGGGACGGTCGGCGGCTTCTGCGTCTCCAACCATCCGAAATTCGAGATATTGCGGCTGGTTTGCCGTCCCTATGTGTTCACCGCCAGCCTGCCGCCGAGCGTGATGGCGACGGCGAGCACCTCGATCCGCAAGCTGATGCACAGCGGCAACAAGCGGGCGCATCTGTGGGAGAATAGCAAGAAACTGCATCAGGGCCTGCGCGATCTCGGCTTCTCCCTCGGTACACCCGAAGCGCAAAGCGCAATCATAGCGGTGATCATGCCCGATCTCGAAAAGGGCGCGATGATGTGGCAGGCGCTTCTGGCAGAGGGCTTATATGTGAACCTGGCGCGGCCACCTGCAACACCGGCCAATATGACCCTGCTCCGCTGTTCGCTCTGTGCGGAACATACAAGCGAGCAGGTCGACCAGATTTTGGGAATGTTTGAAGCGGCCGGGAAAGCGGTCGGGGCGATTTGAATTTAAATAATGCGCTGCTTTTTGACCGATGATATTATTGCTTTTTAGAAGGCAACATCAAATGAAGAAGAACTATATCGGGATAACGCACGCAAGCGGGATGGAATGCAAAAGAAGACTCTCAGATTTATTTATGGGTAAATTGGAGATTGAAAATATTCTGGGTAGGACACTCTTAACATACGATTTTGACGAGGATTTGGTGATTTTGGT
>JAGPVK010000375.1 GCA_018067055.1 Sphingomonadales bacterium
AGCCTATCTTCTCGGAAAATTGCAGGTCCAGCATTGGGACTGGTACCGCGAATATAGCACGACCACCGAACCCCTGGTCGAGGAATATGGCGGCCGCTATCTGGTGAAGGGCGGGAATGCAGGGCATCTGGAGGGTGACGAACCCGTTGGCGACGCGACCGTGCTGATCGAGTTTCCCGACCGGGAAACGCTGCTCGCCTGGTATGACGACCCGCGTTACGCTCCGATGCGGGAATTGCGCCGCAAGAGTGGAGTCGACTGCAATCTGATGATCGTCGACGGATTCGAGTGAGTCGGCTTTAACGGCTCTTGCATTTGCGCCACTATTTTTTCAGTCGCAGCATATTGGCGATATTATTCTTCTGAATCGCCGATGACCCGCCAAGGATCGGCATGACCAGAACATCCCGGACATGACGTTCCATATCGAACTCCTTGATATAGCCATAGGCACCCAATATCTGCTGGCAGTTGAGCACGATATCGCGCGCCGTATCGCAGACGAATAATTTGGCCATCGATGTTTCCAGAGACGCAGGCTCGCCGCGATCCAGTTTGGCGGCGGTATCATAGGTGACCGTCCGGCAGGCATGGAGCAAGGTTTTGGCTTCGGCCAGCGAATGGCGAATCGACTGGAATTTGGAGATCGGTGCGCCGAACTGCACCCGTTCCTCGGCATAATCCCACGCTTCGTTCAGAGCAGCGGTGGCAATACCCAGGGCCATCGCCGCAACTTCGATTTTCTCGATATCGAGACCGGGCCCGGCCAGCATGTTCCAGGCATTATTCCAGCCGCTCTCCTCGCCTACGACATTCTCTATCGGCACGACCACGTCGGTAAAGCTGACGTCATAAGTGCCGGTACCCTTCAGGCCCATCGCATCCTGCGGTTCAAATACAATGCCTGGCGCGTCGGTCGGCACCAGCACCAGAGACAGGTTGCGACGGCGATCATCGACCGGACCGGTCCGGACCAATGTGTAGATGAAGCTGGCGATTGTCGCACCCGAGCAGAATCGCTTGGATCCGTTGACAATGATGCTGTCGCCGTCGCGCTTTGCCGTTGATCGCACAGAGGCGACATCAGCGCCGACATCGGGTTCGCTGATGCCATAAGCGAAGATCATGCCTTCGTTGACAACCCGCGGCAGCAGCTCTGCCTTCTGGCGGGGACTGCCAACCTCGGCGATGTTCAGGCCGGCGTAACAGGCGGACTGAATGAACGGGCCGCCGACCGCAAGACTGCGTGCACACAGCATCTCGATCACCATGACCGTGGCGGAAATATCGCGTCCGCTGCCGCCATATTCCTCTTCGACGGTCAGGCCCATCAGGCCCATATCCACCAATTTCCCGTGCACTTCAGCCGGAAATTCGTTTTCGCGATCCCATCGTCGCACCGCGTCCAGAGGCATTTCGATGTCGATAAAGCGCGACAGACTGTCGCGCAGCATTTCGAGTTGTTCTGCTTCTTGCACTGTCTCTGCCCATGTGATGGCGCCCGACTCCCGACGGGAATGCGGTCTGCATGTCAGGAGCTATCAACCATATCGTTCACATAAAACTCGCATCCTGTGCGGTTCGAACAGGGGCGGGAGCCAAATACGAGTTTCAGGTGAGCGTTGGTACCCCATAGAGTTGCCCGGAATCCACAGGTGCAACGGAGAGGCATTTCTAGAATGGCAAATATACGGCCAAGCTGCTTTGCGGCTGGGGCTCCCGAGATTGATGGAAGGCCTGCTAAATGAGCAGGGCCTTGCGTCATCTTTCGCGCTGGACTGCTGCCCCGGAAGAGGTGAGCGGCTGTGCTGTCGACCTGTTTTTCGACGATGGACTTGCTCGCGCTGCAAACCTCTGGCCTGATGCCGAGGCTGTGATTTATCGCCATCAGCCTGCCGTGGACGACGTGGCCTGGACCTATGCTGATCTCGATAAACGGGTGTCGGCGCTTGCCGCCGGTCTGTCCGGCCTTGGTTTCGAGCGGGGCGAGAGAATTGCGATCTGGGGCCCCAACCATCCCGAATGGATCCTGCTCGAATATGCCATCGCGCGAGCCGGACTGGTTCTGGTCGCGCTCAATCCGCTTTACAGCGCGGTCGAGTTGCGCTTCGTCCTCGAACATTCGAACGCCGCGGCTGTTTTTCATGCCGATCTGATCGGAGAGACCCGACCGGCAGACATTTTGGACAGCCTTCAGGGCGATTTGCCTTGTCTGCGCTACTGTTACCCATTTTCCGCTCTGGAAGATGTGATGCGTGTGCCGGGTGACCCGTCCGCCGCAACCATCAGGCGCGATCCCGGTGATATCTTCATGATCCAATATACGTCCGGCACCACCGGGGATCCGAAAGCGGTTCGCCTGTCGCATCGGGCGCTGACCACGACCGGCCGCAATTCCTATGCGCTCTGGGGCATCGATGAGGGCAGCCGGGTCTGCTTCGGCTTTCCCCTTTTCCACGTCGGCGGGTCGGGCAATTCGCTTCCCGGGGCTTGTCTGGTTGGTGCCACGGCCTTGCCGCTTTATATTTTCAAGGCGAATATTGCTCTCGATATCCTCGAGCATGAACGGTGCACCGCCTTTATCGGCGTACCGACCATGCTCCTGATGATGCTGGACGACCCGTCTTTTGCCGGCCGGGACTTTTCAGCCCTCAAATCCATTATCGTGGGCGGCGCGCCGGTTACAAAGGAATTATTGCTCCGATGCCGCGATCATTTCGGTGCCGAGGTGATCAACTGTTATGGCCAGACCGAGACCAGCGGCGTGACCACGTCGACGCGGTTCGCTGACAGCGATGCAAAGAAAATAGCGACCAGCGGTCAGCCGCTGGTTGGCGTTAGCCTGGAGATCAGAAACGATCGCGGCGACTGTGTCGCGCGCCAGGAGGTCGGCGAACTCTACTATCGCGGCCCTGGGGGGATGATCGGTTACGGTAGTGACGACGATAGCGACCAAATCGCCGATGGCTGGATTGCTTCCGGAGATTTGGCGCAGATGGATGACGATGGCTTCGTGTCAATCGTCGGGCGCAAGAAAGAGATGATCATCCGGGGCGGCGAAAATCTCTCTCCGGTCGAAATCGAATCCTACATGAAAGAGCATGGCGCAATTGCCGACGTTGCCGTCATCGGCGTGCCGGACGCGCGCTATGGCGAAGTGGCATGTGCCGTCGTGCGCCTGCGCCCGGACGCAGAAATCGAAAGCGCCGATATTCTCGACTGGTGCCGGGCACGGATTTCACGCTGGAAGGTCCCGGAATTTGTCGAATTTGTTGACGACTTTCCGATGACGCCATCGGGCAAAATCCAGAAATTCAAACTGCAAGAAAACATGATCGAAAGACTTGGGCTTTCGGCAAACAAAGGAGATTTCACGAAATGACCTATGCCAATTACGAGAACCTGCTGATTGAACAGCAGGGCAGCATCCTCACCATCACGATCAATCGGCCGGAAGCGCGCAATGCCATCAATCCCGGCCTGCACGAGGAATTTTCACGCATCTTCTATGATGCCGATGCTGACGAAAGCGTCGACGTGGTCATTCTGTCTGGCTCTGGCGGTGCATTTTGTGCCGGGGGTGATCTCAACTGGCTGCTCGAAATGCATGGTGAGCCGGCCAAGACCGCGATCGGGATCAAGCGCGATCGCAAGATCCAGCATAGCATCCTCGATCTTGAAAAGCCGATCATTGCCAAGGTGGATGGGCCAGCGATCGGGCTGGGCTGTTCGCTCGCGCTCTATTGCGATTTTGTCTATGCAACCGAACGCAGCGTCTTTGCCGATCCGCATGTATCGATCGGGCTGGTTGCCGGCGACGGCGGCGCGGTCATGTGGCCCCAGCTTATCGGCTACGCCCGTGCGCGGCGCTATCTGCTGACCGGTGATTCGATCGGCGCGACCGAAGCTGCCAATATCGGTCTGATCACCGAAATGGTGGCCGAGGATGAAATAGACGAGAAAGTATCGCGGATGGCAAACCGGCTTGCCAAAGGTGCAACCCATTCCATCAAATGGACGAAAGCTGCGATCAACGCAGGCCTCAAGGTGACGGCAAATGCCGTGATCGACCAGGCTGCGGCGTTCGAAAATGTCACGCAGCTGCTCGATGATCACCGCATTGCGCTCGAGGCGTTCAAGAACAAGGAAAAGCCGAAGTTTACCGGCCGCTGATCGGAAAGGCAGATCATCCCCTATCAATTCAAACTGGATCCGGTGGCATTGCCACCGGAAAGCGAAGAGCTACGCCGCGAAGTGCGCGAATTTCTGGATCAGCATCTGGCCGGGACTTCGCCGGTGGACCGGTGCCGCACCTGGTTCGGTTTCGATCCGGACTTCAGTCGCAAGCTGGGCGAACGCGGATGGATCGGCATGACCTGGCCAAAACGCTACGGCGGCCATGAGCGCCCGGCCAGCGATCGCTATGTGGTGATTGAAGAGATGCTGGCGGCCGGTGCACCGGTCGCCGCGCATTGGATCGCCGATCGGCAAAGCGGTCCGCTGCTTCTGGAATATGGCACCGATACGGCCAGGGACATGTTGCTTCCGGGCATTGCAAAGGGGGAAATCTTCTTTTGCATCGGCATGAGCGAACCGCAGGCGGGTTCCGATCTGGCGGCGATCCGGACCAGCGCGGTCCGCGGCGATGGCGGCTGGATTGTCAATGGTTCGAAGCTCTGGACCACCGGGGTGATGGAAGCGCATCACATGATTGCGCTGGTGCGGACCAGCCCTGCCGGCGCGTCGCGCCACGACGGGCTGAGCCAATTGATCATCGATCTTTCTGCGCCTGGTGTCTCGCGCCGCCCGATCACGGATCATCAGGGCGAGGAGCATTTCGGCGAAGTGCATCTTCAGGATGTCTTCGTCCCTGACGCAATGGTTGTCGGAGAACCGGGCAATGGCTGGGCGCAGGTCAATGCCGAACTCGCCTATGAACGGAGCGGTCCGGAGCGCTATCTCTCCAGCTATCGCGTATTCGAGGAACTGGCCGCCAGCGCACGAGGCTGCGAGGACCAAGTGCTGACCGTGGCCATCGGTGAAATGACGGCGCGGTTGTGGGCGTTGCGCCAAATGTCACTGTCGGTTGCCGATGGAGTTGCGCGGGGAGCAAATCCTGTGGTCGAGGCTGCAATCGTCAAGGATCTCGGTGCTACGCTTGAACAGGATATGCCGATGCTGGCGCAGATGTACGCCAATCAGCCGGTTGCAGGT
>JAGPVK010000260.1 GCA_018067055.1 Sphingomonadales bacterium
CGACCAGTGTATGGCGACCGCGCACCTTCGATCCGGCGCGCACCGGGTTGAGGAAACGGACCTTGTCGAAGCCATAGTTGATGCCCATTACCGTGCCTTCAAGGCCCAATGTCGTGCCATAGGACAGCTTCGGCAGCAAAGAGAGCGTCAACAGTCCGTGGGCGATGGTGCCGCCGAACGGGGTTTTCGCAGCCGCTTCCTCGTCAATATGGATGAACTGATGGTCCTCGGTGCAATCGGCAAATTTGTTGATCCGGTCCTGACCGACTTCAACCCAGTCGGAAACACCGACTTCCTTGCCCTTCCAGGACTCCAGTTCGCTTGGTTTGATTACTGGCATATATTGTCTCCTAAATGCTTGGGTGTTTCCGTTAGTGGTGAGCTTGTCGAACCACGCCTCGGGTCGAGAAGCGCCCTTCGACAGGCTCAGGGCTAACGGAAATTCAATAGCTCTACTTTGTCTAGCCCTTCATTTCTTCCTGCATCCGGCGGAAGAATTTGCCACCCTGGCCGCCGCCATTGGCATATTGCTGCATCCCGGTTTCATCGAGAATCTTGTCGATATTTTCGGCTACACCTTCGGCAGAGCGCTTGTCCTCGGGCAACCAGACGCCTTCGGTTTCGAAGATTTTCGCTGCCGCAAAGCCGCCCGCACCGGCTGTCAGAATCGTCTTCGACGGCGCGCCGTCGCTGCACAAATAGACTACGGCCGGTGTGACCGCTTCGGGTACCAACAGTTTCAGCGCCTCTTCCGGCATGATGTCTTCGGTCATGCGGGTTGCCGCCACTGGCGAGATGCAATTGGTGTGGATGCCCTTGCCGGCACCTTCCTGGTGCAGGCTGTTCATCATGCCGACAACGGCCATTTTTGCCGCGCCATAATTGACCTGACCGAAATTGCCATAGAGACCGGTGGAAGACGTGGTCATCACGATCCGGCCATATTGGCGTTCGCGCATATGGTCCCAGACCGCCTTGGTGCAATTGGCGCTACCGGTCAGATGGACATCCATGACAAACTGGAAATCTTCCATGGTCATCTTGTGGAAGCTCTTGTCGCGCAGCACGCCGGCATTGTTCACAAGAATATCGACATGACCCCATTTGGCGATCGCATCGGCGACCATCTTTTCAACCGCTGGCATATCGGTGACGCTGCAACCCGCAGCCATGGCTTCGCCGCCTTCGGCTTCGATTTCGGCAACCACCTGTTCGGCCACGGTAGCGGAACCACCGGTACCATCGCGCGCACCGCCAAAATCGTTGACGACAACCTTCACGCCGCGCCGCGCCAGTTCCTTGGCATGTTCACGGCCCAGGCCAGCACCAGCGCCGGTGACAATGGCGACGCGATCGTTGAATTCTACTGTGCTCATAAAGAGTCCTTCTTTAATTGAATGATTAACGAAACCGATGCGCAATCAGGCCCGACGAGTCAAGCGGCAAGGCCGCTATTTTGCACTCGCTTTCACTCGCGCCCTGCCTGCCGTAGCGGCAGAGGCGGAAACCCGTTTTTTTGGCTTTTTCGGTTGCTTGCTCTTCTTCATCTTGGCCTTTTTCACCACCTCCGCCTGCTCCTTCGACGCCGCACCCATCAGGTCGGCAAAGCTTCGCGAAATGCAGGTCGCGTAAAATTCCGGATCGGGCATGATGTTGCGATCGGCGAGGAATGTCAAAATGACGTTGCCATTATAGCTGGTGACCACGTGGAACAGGCCCTGCCCCTCTGCCAGGATGCCCATTCCGAAACTTTTGACCAGCTTGGCGCCAGCAAAATACATTTCGACCATCGGTCCCGGGACATTGGTGACGACCGTGTTGACCGCCGGATTGAGCCGTTCGACCAGCCCGGCGCGGACCATCATCTTGGTCCCCGCCGCCGTCAAACCGGCCGGCATCGCGCCCGACAATTCCATCAGCGTCTTGGCACCCATCGCCTGGGTCATCGCCTTGGACCTTTTCGTCTCCGCCATGATGAATTTCAACCGCTCGCCCGCATCGGCAAGATGGGTGCCGACGCCGACCTGCATCATCGTCACCTGATTGCCGGCGCTATCCTTGTCGTCGTCGGACCTGACCGACACCGGCGCGCCGATTTTCAAGGTCTTTTCCGGCAGATCATTCTTGGCTTTCAGATATCCGCGCATCGAACCGCTAACCACCGCGATCATTACGTCGTTCACGGTTGCACCGGGAAAGGCCTCGCGGATTTTCTTGATGTCCGAGAGCGCGAATTCGCGCCCGTCAAAGACGCGGTGCGGACTCAGCTTCTTGTTGAAGCGGGTCTTGGGGATACTGCCCTTCGCATCGTCGCGCTGGCGAAATTCGCGCTGCACGTCGAACAATCGCTTTGGCATCGGAATCAGCTTTTGCAGATTCTGCAGGCCCCGCACAGGATTGGCGATATTGTTGAACTGCGCCTTGGCCAGCAACGCCAGCGGATTGGGATCCTTTTCCGGCTCGAACGTCATGTCAAAGGCGCGCGGCTTCATCTCGGCATCAAGATCGTGCAGCGCCAGCGTCATCTGCAGGCCGGACTGGCCGTCGATCGCCGCATGGTGCATCTTGTGCAGCATCGCAAAGCTGCCCTTCGGCACGCCTTCGACATTGTCGAGCCCCTCGATCACCGTATATTCCCAGAGCGGCTTGTTCATATCCATCGGCCGCGCATAGATACGGGCTGCCTGGATGCACAATTGCCGCCAGTCGCCCGGCTTGGGCAAGGCGATATGACGGACGTGAAACTCAAGATCGAAATTCGCGTCATCCACCCAATAGGGATGATCAAGATCAAGCGGCACCCGCACCAGTTTCTGCCGGAAGATCCGCGCGCCGTCGAGACGGCCTTCGATATAGCGCAGGATATCCTTGAAACCGACCTTGCCGCCCGGTGCAGTCGAGGGGTCATAAATCAGCAACTGCCCGATATGCATCGGTGTATTCGCTGTTTCCGTATAGGCAAACATCGCATCCAGTGCGCTCAGCTGTTTCATGGCAATTTCCTCAAGCCTCTCCAATTGGAAATCAGCATAGTGCAAATATTCTCGATATGCGACTCCGTTAAGATTGCCTCATGTCAACCGACAGCTTTT
>JAGPVK010000262.1 GCA_018067055.1 Sphingomonadales bacterium
GCATTTCAAGCTGACGGCTAAAAAGGACGCTTTTGACACCGTTGGGATTTGGATTGAACGGCAGCAACTGGGCGCATTGTTCGCTGGAATGTCCACTAAGCCAAGTGCTGTTTCCCAAACCAGTCATTCGGCTAACCACCCAGTCGCTGCCGTTAACAACGACCAGAGCCAATATCCGCTGTCGAGATGCAGCACACGCCAGGATCTCTACAAATTGACCGTCACAAAAAGATAGATCACCCACAGCGCCATTGCGACGATCGCAAGCGTCGTGCCCATCACGCCGGCCTGACGGAAGCGCACGGAGCCGGTGCCGTGATGCTGGTACATGCCGTAAATATGCAGCACCCGTGCGATCAGGAACAGCGCCGCCAGACCGGTCAGCGCCCAGTGATGGGCGCTGGTCATTTCCAGCAGCGCCATCAGGATCAGCGCAATCGGTGCATTTTCCGCGAGGTTGCCGTGGGTGCCCCGGACCATTTTCAGTTTCGCGTCTTCGCCCGCACCGAACATGGTCTTGGTCCTGATCCGCTGGCCAATCACCTTGAACTTCATGAAGATCAGCAATAGCGCGCAGATGGCGGCGGCCAGTGCGGTTACCGGTAATGTCATATCCTGCTCCCCCTTTGATCGGATGATTATCGATCAGTGGCAGTGAAAAGGCAAGTCGGGTTGCGGCTGGCCAATCCGGCCCCGGATCAGCTCGAGCCGATCAAGTTGACGGCGGCGAACCGCAGCTTTTGCAATGCGGGTCCTTGGGCAGGTTGATGCTCCGCATCGACGGCGCAAGCCCATCAAAAAGCTGGAGTTTTCCGGCCGGGTCCTGGCCAAAGCCGGTGACCACGCGGATCGCTTCCATCGCCGCGAAACTGCCCATCAGGCCGACCATTGCGCCGAGCACGCCAACTTCGCTGCAATTGTCGCAATCATCGGGATCGAGCGCGTCGCCGACAAAGCAGCGATAGCAGGGCTTGCCCGCTTCCCAGCCGCGGAACGTGCCGAGCTGTCCCTGGAACTGGCCAATCGCCGCGGAAATCAGCGGTACGCGGTGCGCGACCGAGAGATCGGAGACCAGCAGGCGGGTCTGATAATTGTCGGTGCCATCGATAATTGCGTCAAAAGCCGCAAAAAATGCTGCCGCATCCCCGGAAAAATGTTGCGCGGTAAGTCTTTGATTTATAGTGTTTATTACAATATCCGGATTGATACGATTCGCGGCAACTTTGGCAACTTCAACTTTTGCCTTTCCAATGTCATTTTCGGAAAACAAAACCTGCCGCTGCAAATTGGAAAGCGACACCACATCATCGTCGATGATGGTCAACGCCCCGATTCCTGCCGCCGCCAGATATTGAATCGCCGGACAGCCAATACCGCCCGCGCCCACCACCAATATATGCGCATCAAGAATTTTCTTCTGCCCGCCGCCGCCAATATCCTTGAGCACGATATGGCGGGCATAGCGGTCGAGTTGTTCGTCGGTGAGTGGACTCATTCAGGCCAGCGGAAATTCATGGTTGTCCGGTACCATGTCGGCTTGCGACTGGATGGAATCGGGGCGATATTGCCGGCATATCTGGCGAGATGATTGACGGTATATTGCTCGAGTTCCGGGCAACCGCTGTCGACCGGTACAATCTTCAAGATATCGCCGCTCGCCGAAACCAGAATCGCTGCATGAATCTTGGCAAAAACCCAATGGGACGCCACCGGCAAATCGCATTGTGCGGCCTTGGCGAGCCGTTCTGCTTTTCGTTCATGCTGTTCGCCGTAGGTTATCTTCTTCCGGAATTTGGCAATTTCCAGTGCGGAAAAATCTTCCGGCATGGCGGTGTCCAGGTCGTCTGCTACCATATTGGTTGAGCCTGCCAGCGCGATCGCAAATATCAAATCGATCATGAAATCCTCCTGATTGTCGGTAAGTCCTGCTATACTCCCGTGGAGCCAAATCCGCCAGACCCTCGTGCGGTATCGTCCAGATCGTCCACCATAACCAGATTCCCGCGCTGAACCGGGGCGATCACGATCTGCGCGATCCGGTCGCCGCGTGCGATGACGAATTCCTCTGCGCCGTGATTGATCAGGATGACCTTCAGTTCGCCGCGATAATCGCTGTCGATCGTGCCAGGCGAATTGGGGATGCTGATTCCCTTTTTCAGGGCCAGCCCGGAACGGGGACGAACCTGCATCTCATATCCTTCAGGGATGGCGAAGGCCAGGCCCGTTCCGACCAGTCCCCGTTCACCTGGTGCAATGACCAGCTCTTCGGCAGCCCGCACATCCATTCCGGCGGAACCGCTGGTCTCATAGGAAGGCAGAGGGAGATCGCCAGCGTGATCCAGTCGTTTGACAGCAATATCAACGGGATCAAACATCAGGAAATTTCCTTGCCGATTTTTGCAACAAGACGGCGCGCGACTTCCATCTTGGGCAGCCGTTCCCAGATTTCGGTGCCGCTCCCGGTGACGATATGAACGCTGTTATCGGTTCCACCCATCACGCTTTCCCCGATCGGGCCGGACACATCATTGGCGACAATCCAGTCGCAGGACTTCTTTTCGAGTTTTGCTTTCGCATGTTCGCTGATTTTCTCCGTTTCGGCGGCAAAGCCGATCAATAGGCCGGGCCGCTGGTCGTGCCGGGCAAGGCCCGCCAGGATATCGGGATTTTCGGTAAGCTTGAGCGGTGCGGGAGCCGCGCCTTCCTTCTTTATCTTTTGCCCGGACTGGCTGTCCGCTCGCCAGTCGGCGACGGCCGCGACCATGATCGCGACATCGGCGGGCAGGGCGTCGAGCACGGCCTTTTCCATTTCGATCGCGGTTTCGACATCGACCCGCATGACACCCGCGGGCGTTGGCAGATGCACCGGGCCAGCCACCAAGGTGACCCGTGCTCCGGCGTCGGCGGCAGCGGCGGCAATCGCAAAGCCCTGGCGTCCGGACGACCGGTTGGCAATATAACGTACGGGATCGATCGGTTCGTGAGTCGGTCCCGCAGTGACCAGCACATGCTTGCCGTGCAGCGGTCGATGTTGATCGGGTGCAAAAGCGGGCTGACCGTCAAGCGGATTGGGCCCGAGCTCAGATTGTAATGATTCTGCCCCGGTGAAAAAGGGTGAGCTCAGCAAGGATGCTATTTCCGCCACCACTACGTCCGGTTCAGGCAGTCTTCCGGGACCAAATTCACCGCAGGCCATGTCACCCTCGTCCGGTTGCATGACGATAATGCCATCCGTCTTAAGCTGGGCGATATTGCGCTGGGTTGCGGCGTGCTGCCACATCCGGACATTCATTGCAGGCACGGCCAATACTGGCCGGTTGGTCGCCAGCAACAAGGTCGTGGCGAGATCGTCGGCGATGCCGCCGGCCATTTTAGCCAGCAGATTCGCGGTTGCTGGACAAATGACAATCAGATCGGCCTCGCGGGACAATTGAATATGCCCCATCTCGGTCTCGTCCTTCAGCGACCAGAGCGTTGTGTGTACTTCATTTTCCGACAGCGCCGCCAAGGTCATCGGCGTGACAAATTGCGCGCCCGATTCGGTCAGCACGCAGCGCACCGTCATCCCGGATTTCCTGATCAGGCGTATGAGTTCTGCCGCCTTGTAAGCGGCGATTCCACCACCGATGACCAAGAGAATATGTTTTGATTTTGCCATTCTGTCCGATTTAGGGCCTAGCGGGCGCAAAGCCAAGCAGCATGTGCCTTGAACCATAAGCGGATGCTTTGCCGCCTTATCCCCACAGGAACATCGCGGTGGCACCAGCCCCGCCAGCCAAAAGCGCCGTTAGCGTATAGCGCCAGAACCCGCCACTTTCGCCTCCTTTTCGCTTCCGCAAAATCAACTCGACATCGGCCACTGGCGGTGGTGGTGGCGCGCCGCCCTGGCGGGGAAGCTGGGCGTCAAGACGCCGGACGATGTCGGGCAGCATCAGGATGGTTTCGAGATCCGCGTTGATCCGGTCGGCAATAGCCGCTTCCGGACCCAGTTCGCCGCG
>JAGPVK010000263.1 GCA_018067055.1 Sphingomonadales bacterium
CATCCGCATGGACCGGATAGTCGGTATATCCTTTGGCTCCTTGGGTGTAATAGCTGTCCTGTTCGATATGATTGAGGCCAAGCCCCTGTTCATAGCGCTCCGCGAGATCCGGGTTCGATATGTAATTCTGGCCGTAGCAGATGAAGTCTGCGCCATCCTCCGCGATTGCCTTTGCGCCGGTCGAACGGGTGAAGCCGGCAACATATCCTACTGGTCCGTCGAATAGCGGTCGCAATGTGCCGTAGACATCCCAATCCATGCCATAATTGCCGAGCTGCAAATAGGCGAGGTTGCGTTTTGACAATTCCCGCGTTGCATGGCTGTAGGTCGCGATCGGATCGTCGTCGAAAACATTGTGAAATTGCCAGCCGGGGGAAAATTTCACAGCGACAAAGCCTGGCGACGTAGCCGCGGTCATCGCATCAACACATGCGAGAAGAAAATTGGCTCGTTTTTCCACGCTACCGCCCCATTCGTCTGTACGCAGATTGGTGTTGGTGGACAAAAATTGCATCGGCAGATAGCCGGAAGCCGAATGAATTTCGACTCCGTCGAGCCCTGCACGCTGCGCGCGGACGGCACAATCGCGAAAGTCGTCAATCACGCCCAGCACTTCCTGATGGGTCAGCGCGCGCGGTGGTAAGTAAGAGCGCTTCGGTCGCGGACAACTTACTGTATAGTGGCGCGCGGTCGGGTCGGGTTGCACCGCAGAAGGTGCAATGGGCTGCTTGCCGTTCAGCAGGAGCTCGTCACTGAGCCGTCCAACATGCATGATCTGGCCGAACAAGTGGCCGCCCTCGGCATGGACCGCCTCGGATATCTTGCGCCAGCCTTCCTGATGAGAGTCGGTGTAAAGTCCCGGACTGAACAAATAGCCTGTTCCCATTTCTGATGGAGCAATACCTTCGGTGATGATCAGCCCGGCGGAAGCGCGCTGCCGGTAATGCTCGACATTGAGATCGGTCGGTGTGCCATCAAGATAAGAGCGCTGGCGCGTCATCGGTGCCATCGCTAGGCGGTTCTTCATTGTAATGTTGCCGATGGCGAGTGGTTCAAACAATATTGAGGTATCAATCATGGACAGTCCTTGTAGCTGCTAGGCGATATCTTGAGCGCGGAGAGAAAGAGCTAATTGCGAATGGCGGAGAAAAGTTGGTACGAATAATCGTCCGTATCGCGGCTCC
The DNA here is from genome assembly GCA_018067055.1 of Sphingomonadales bacterium. Lineage (GTDB taxonomy): Bacteria > Pseudomonadota > Alphaproteobacteria > Sphingomonadales > Sphingomonadaceae > Parasphingorhabdus. The sequence goes on from JAGPVK010000263.1 coordinate 1,185, forward strand.
AGGGGGCAGCTGCGCTTTCGGGATTGTTCGGAGTGATCAACGGCGGATCCATAGTGGCAAGAGCCGGATCCTGTTTCGTTGTCCGGGTCATGCAACCGATCGATGTCCGGTGCGTAATCGCCCATATACCGCCGATTTTTTCGAAATGGTCGAGATAGCGACCATCGCCCAGTATGTCGTAAATATCGTCGCCACGCGGAATCCGGAGGTGAACGAACCAGGCGCATTCGGTCGCTGCCCGATCGCCATTGAGTTCGACGGTAATGTTGCTGACAAGATGGCGGGTCGCTGCCATCGCGGCGTGGATTGGCCAGAGCCATTCGACGAAGCCTACAGCCGTCCCCTTGAACAGCGGCGCATGATCGTCGGTGCCGCCGGGATGCCAGCAAGATAGAGTCAGCTCCTTGTCCATCCGGTCCATGCCGCGGCAATAGCGCCAGATCACTTCTGAGATTGCCTGTTTGTCCAGAAGCTTCTGGAGTTCCTCTTCCATCACATTCTCTCTCCATATGACCGTTCGGCTACCCAGCCCCGCACAGACTTTATCGTCAGACAAACAGGCGCTCGGTAGCGCAGCATCCGTTCCTCGGTGTTCGTGCCGTTCTAGGTCTCGATAAAGGGCTTCATTAACTTGGGCACAGCGTGGTTTCGGGGGATCAGGTCGGCCCCGATCATTTCATCCACCGCTTCGTGAAAATTATAGATGCGGCGCTCCTGATAGCTGAGTGGAACACCTGTAAAACCGGGCGTTTCCATGGATTCCTGCACCCAACCCAGATTCTCCATGTCTTCGCCAAGGATTGTATCGAAATTGGCCAGACGGGTCTGCCAAAGTTCCGTCGTGGGATCGCAGTCATCGCTCTGGCCCCACCACCATACGTCCATTCGGCAGGTACGAATGCTGGTCGGCCAGAAGATCAGGCTCGGCCACTCAAACTCTGCGGTCGGCGTGACCACATTGGGGAAGATATTATAGGCCCGGCTGGTGCTGCTGGTGATCCGGTGTTCCGGTGCGCTGGTCCTCACGGTGCCATCGGACTTTTCCGATAGCCGCGCTGCACTGCCATCCCGGTGGGGCACAATCATCCTGGAATGGCCGCCGGAATAGAGTGTCATCGAAGCGCCGCGATGGTCGAGCGCAGCGTGTACGGTGGCGGGGTGGATATGCTTGAGATGGTAAACCTCCTGAAACGCATCAACGGCGACCTTCCAGTTACAGGCAATATCGAAACTGTGCTTTTCGACCAGTCGCAGTCGATCCGGTCCGAGATCATCCATCTCTTGCCTGAGCGGTCCCAGAAACTCTTCGAGCGGCCCCGCGTCCGGATCAAGATTGGCAAAGATCCAGTTTCCCCAAAGTGCGATCTTGACCGGGATGAGGCCATGTGCGGACTTGTCGAGCCCCGGGAATTCATGTTCGTCGGGGACATAAAGAAGTCGGCCGTCGAGGTCGAAGTTCCAGCAATGATATTTGCAGAGCAGGCTTTTTGTGGTGCCGTGATCTTCACGCACCAACGGACCGCCCCGGTGGCGACAGGTATTGAAAAACCCCTTGATCTCGCCGCTCTGGTCT
>JAGPVK010000271.1 GCA_018067055.1 Sphingomonadales bacterium
TCAGTGGCCGTTTCATAGTTTACATCGAACAGATTGTCGATACGTCCGAAAATTTCGATGCCCTCGGTCAGCGGGAGGTTCGCGCGGACTCCGGCAAGCGCAAAGCCATCGAGGCGGCGGTTGTTGGCTAGATCATCGAAACTGTCGCCGATCATCTGCAGGTCCGTACCAAGGCTCAGTCCGAAGCTGGTTTGATAGCTGGCATTGAGATAGAGGCTGCTCGCTGGCCGTCGCGCCAGTTCATTGCCGAAATTGGCACCGGCAGACCGGTTCTCGGTGTCCAGCCAGGTATAATTGGCGTCGATCCGCAGCCGTTCAAACGGAGCAATCGACAAGACCGCCTCTACGCCGCGGGTGCGGTTGCTCTCGATATTCAAGGTCGTGCCGTAGGGTCGACTGCCGTTCGTGCAGACTTCCGGCGCAGGATCCGGTGCGACCGGGCAAGCAGCGAAGGCAATCTGATTGAGCGTGTCCCGCTGGAAAAGCGTCACCGCGACCTGCACCGCCTGTCCGATCAGTGACTGATCAATGCCAATCTCGTAAGATTTTGCGGTTTCCGGCACCAAATCCGGCGTGCCATAGCCGAACGGGCGGTCGTCAAGATCGATCAGGGAAGGAGCCCTGAAGCCCTCGGCATAGCTCGCCCGGATGGTAGGACCATCTGCGCCAAGCCGATAGGCCAGATTGCCAGCCAGACTGGTATTGCCGCCGAAATCCGCATGCTGGTCATGCCGGATCCCGCCGGTCAGAGTGAGTCCGTCAGCCGGTTTGAGCACGGCCTGGAAGAAGAAGGAATCGATCCCGGTCGAGTCCGACACACCGCTGTTTTCATAGCGGCTGTCTTCCTTTTCCGCCCCGAAGACCAGGCGCAATTGCTCGATCACGGCCAGATCGCCACGATATTCGAACCGCTCCGTCCGTCCTCTGGGGCGGGAAGTGAAAGAGGGGCTGATGATGTCACGGTTGATGTCGGCAATGCTGAAGGCAAATCGATTCTGGAAACGCCCGTCCAGCGCAGCAACATGAATGCTGGCGTTGCCATAGACTTCCTGTGCCAGCGAAAACTGGCTGTCATCGGAACTATACGGCGGGAAGACGTTGTCATTGTCGACTCTGCTGTCGGCGTAATAGCCGCTGGCTTCGAAACGGATGGCATCGGTGATATCGACGAGCAAGCGACCTGAAGCCGAATATTGGCGATACCCGTCCGGTTCGGAACCGCCGGAATATGCGCTGATGCCGTCGGTTCGGGCATAGCCACCACCGATGCTCAGTCCAACCGGTCCGAATTTGCCCGAGGCATTGCTGACCAGCCGCACCGTATCGTTCGCGCCATATTCACCTTGAGCAAACAGGGTAAGATCTTCGGTCGGTCTTTTGGTGGTGATATTGACCACGCCGCCAACCGCCTGGCTTCCCCAGGTCACGCCGCTCGCACCGCGCAACACTTCGACACGTTCGATATTGCCGGCGAGCAGGTTACCGAAATCGAAAGAGCCATCGGGTGTCGAGGGATCATTGACCCTTATGCCATTGACCAACACCAGCGTCTGGTCATTTTCTGCCCCGCGGATACGAACCGATGCCTGCGAACCCAATCCACCACTCTGGGTGACGTTGACGCCCGGAAGTTCCTGCAGGATCGCGGAAAGGGTGATGGATTGCTGATCGCGAATATCGGCTTCGGTCAGGACCGAGATTGCAGCGCCGGTATCCTCGATATCCTGTTCGATGCCGGTGGCGGTAACGATGATCTCGCGATCGTCATCAGCGGCCACGGCCGGAACCGCGCAGCAATATGCAGAGGATGCCATCAATGTGACGAAAATTCGGTATTTATACATTAGGATTCCCTTGTGTTAACGACATAAATTGCCGCTACGCAGGGGAAAACCCCGTTCACCCGACACACCCCGTCCGGCTGAAGAACGACGACATAGGGCAGGTCTCCTGACTTGCGGATCGCTGCAGATATGCCGCCTTCCCAGATCGTGAGATCCAGTGGCATGTGGCATATCGGCTAGCCGCTTACAGTTGCGGGGGCAGTACCGGATTTGAATTGGGCGCAAACCCTTTCCTCACCGATTTCCCTTTGAATTCTCAATTAAGAGAAACCCGATATCTGGCGCTTCATTCTCCTAAATTCGATCCGGATGCAACCCCCAATATGATTTTGGCCGCGAGTCGAAGCCGGTAGCCGCCGACATATCGAGCGGGCAAAAAATCAACACTCTGAAATTGCGCATATCCCTCTGATTCCAATCGATATTTTCTGATCAGGCAATTCATGAATCTGCTTCGCTCCCGAAATCCAATCATGCTATAAGGGAACCTTATTTGAGGATTGATAGAGATGATTGCATTTTTAAGTTTTGCTTTATTCAGCACAGTATCAGCCGCCACCATCGCCGATGCGGACACCGCACGGCTGGCCTATTCCAATTGCTTGACCGAATTTACGACGGCCCAGTTGGACGAAAAAATCGGAACCAGCACTTTC
>JAGPVK010000283.1 GCA_018067055.1 Sphingomonadales bacterium
CGTCGGTCATCACCATCGACTTGCGCTCGGTGCCCATCATGACCTTGTCCTTGGCATCCTCGAACTCGCTCATCGCGACCATCCGCTTGCCACGGCGAGCCGCCATCAAGGCGGCCTCGTTGACGAGGTTGGCGAGATCGGCACCGGAGAAGCCGGGTGTGCCGCGCGCAATGGTGCGCGGGTCAACGTCGGGAGCCAGTGGTACTTTTTTCATGTGCACCGCGAGGATCTTTTCACGTCCTTCGATATCGGGGCGTGGCACGACAACCTGCCGGTCAAAACGGCCGGGTCGCAGCAGCGCGGGATCGAGCACGTCGGGACGGTTGGTGGCGGCAATGATGATGATGCCTTCATTCGCCTCGAAACCATCCATCTCGACCAGCAGCTGGTTCAGCGTCTGTTCGCGCTCGTCATTGCCATTGCCAAGACCGGCACCGCGATGGCGACCAACCGCATCGATTTCGTCGATGAAGACGATGCACGGTGCGTTTTTCTTGGCCTGCTCGAACATGTCGCGGACACGGCTTGCGCCAACGCCGACAAACATTTCGACAAAGTCGGAGCCGGATATGGAGAAGAACGGCACGCCAGCTTCGCCAGCAATCGCGCGGGCCAGCAGCGTTTTACCGGTACCAGGCGAACCGACCAGCAGCGCGCCCTTCGGAATCTGGCCGCCGAGCTTGGCAAAGCGTCCGGGGTTTTTCAGAAATTCGACAATCTCTTCCAGCTCTTCGCGGGCTTCATCAATCCCGGCGACATCCTGAAAGGTGACCTTGCCCTGCTTTTCGGTCAGCAGCTTGGCCTTCGATTTACCAAAGCCCATCGCGCCGGAACCGCTGCCCTTCTGCATCTGGCGCAGCACGAAAAAGGCGATGCCGAGGATCAGCAGGAAGGGCAGGGACTGCACGAGAATGATCTGCCAGATACTGGCCTGTTCCTGTGCCTTGCCGCTATATTCGACGCCTTTTTCATCCAGCAGATTGACAAGCGACGGATCGCTGCCAACCGGTGTGGTCGAGAACATGTCGCCATTGGTCATTTCGCCAGTGATCTTGTCGGGCGCGATGGCAACGCTTTTGACGCTGCCTTCTTCTACCTTGTTGCGGAACGAGGAATAGCTGATTCCGGTGCCAGCATCGTTCGCGGCGCCGGCTCCGAACATCGAAACGGTGAGCAGAAGCGCAACGATCACGCCAGCCCAGATGAACATACTCTTCATCCAGGGGTTTTCTTTGGGATCCTGTTCGTCATTCATTGCGCATCTTGTCCTGTCATCATTGTCGCAGCAGATGATAGGCATCCCGCCGCGATTGTATCAGTCCTCTAAAGATAGTCCTTTTACCGCGGATGACAATATACACGCCAATGTTTTTGCCGATTACAGTCATCGGCACAGTGCGCGACAATGGTTGAGCCAGCGGATTCAGCTATTCCGGCGCGGAGGAGCGGGTTGGAAGCGCCAAGTCTCTCCGCCCCGGCACAATATATTGCCCAGGGTGACGGTTTCGCCCTTTTCCAGAGCGAGGATGGTCTGGTCGATCTGGCTACCGCGCGGGGATAGGGCAGGGTCACAGATATGCAGGCACTTGAGCAATAGCCGCCGCTTAATCTCGTGGGGAAACGCGGTTTGCGAGAGCGAGCAGCCGAAATCGTCGGTTGTGACATGTTCGTCGACCAACCGTGCAACCATCCATTCGATCGCCTCGCGTGCCGCGCCCAGGGCGCTCGCGCTCTGGCTGGCGAGTCTGGTGTCAAAGCCCTCCAGATCCTGCAGCGCGTTGCGCACCCGCACCCGATCAAAACCCTGATCGCGGTTCGAGGGGTCGTCGACTGCCTCGATGCCTTGGCTGGCGACATAGGATATCAGTTCCGCTTTTTGAAAATGCAGCAGCGGTCGGATGATATTGCCCCGTTTTTCCCTTATGCCCGACATCCCGTCGATACCACTGCCGCGCAATATGCGCATGATCATGGTTTCCAGCTGATCATCGGCATGATGCGCGGTCGCCAGCCAGTGAATATCCCGCTCCCTCATCCAGTCGTTGAGCAGGGCGTAACGGGCTCGTCTTGCCACGCTCTGGATGCTGCCGCGGATCGGAACCACCGGCCGCAGGATTTGGTGGGGGATGCCGCGCGCGTTGCATAGGGATGCGACAAATTCGGCTTCGACGCGGCCCGCGGGGCGCAAGCCGTGATCGACGGTCGCGGCGGCAATTCTTCCTGGAAAGGCCTGGCAGGCAAGCAAGAGCAGCGCGAGACTGTCGGGACCCCCGGAAACGGCCAGGCCGAGTTTCCGTTCATTCGACGCAAATCCAGGTACTAGCCGGTCAAACGCCTCGACAAACCGTTTGTCGGGCGAGGCGGCTTCATCATCCATGAGCTACTTGCATTTGGCGGCAGCCTTGCCCGCAGTCACGCGATCGGCAAGTCGGCCATTGGCCACTTCGGGATAGACATCCTGCATTTCCGCCAGCACCCGACATGCGTCGTCCTTCTTGCCCAATTGTACCAGCGCTGTGCTCAGAAAATAGAGGCTGTCCGGGGCGCGTTCGCCGCGCGGTCTTTTCTGGTAATTTTCATAGAGGGCAACCGATGCCAGGGCAGGCTTGCCGTCATCAAGATAGGCGCGGCCTAGCAAATTCTGGGCAAAACTTGCGCGCGGATGGCCAGGATGTTCCTCGACCATTTTCTTCAGTTGTGTCTGCGCTTCGGGAAAGAATTTTGCGTCCCACAATCGATAACCATAAATATAGGCGTCTTCTGCAGCATCGCCGCTGTCGGGCATCACGATCGCTGCGACACCGACAACCCGCTGGGGATCAGGCGCAGCGGCCGAAGGCGCTTGTTGAGGCGCTTTGCTGCCCGCTATCGGTGCTGGTCCATTGGTGCTGGTGGCCGCTGGGCTAGCCGCAAGTGTTTCCGCTGCCGCCAATTTGTCTTCAATCTTCTTCAGCCGAAAGCCGTTTTCCTCAACCTGACCGGTGAGGTTCGCGAGGCTGGCCTCCAGCGCATCGACCCGTGCGATCAAGTCGGTAACCGCCGATGTCGTGATGGCTGTTGCAGGTGAAGCAGGGCCACTTTGGGCCGTGATTTCGGGTTCGAAATAGCGCGTGGAACCGCCGGGGAAAACCTTGCGCTGAACCGCGCGCATTTCCTGCTCGAGCCGATCGACCCGCTGATCCACATTTGCGGTTTGAGCCGATACCGGCGTGCTGACAAGTAGGCTGGTGAGCAGGATAGTGATACCGAATGTCTTCATCGAAGCCTCCGCTGATTTCTCGTATATTAACCATATACTATTCTGAAAGGTAGAGAAAATTAACGCGGTCAACCGGCTGATTTCACCGGCTTGTCGCTTTCTCCGTCGGTTCGTGCGTTGCTCAGTCAGGCGATATATCGGCCGCTGGAGTGCTGGTTTTTTCCCGCGCAAGCAAAGCTGCTGCGCTGACCCCGACATCCTTGATGGTCAGTTCCCCCGTGCCCAGTTGCGGGACAGCCTGGCCGTCGATGGTGACGGTCAGCGCCGCGGGACGCCCGGTGAGTATCTGCGGATTGTCGGCATCGGCAGGAACCGTGAAAGTGTCTCCGGCGGCCATTTCATTCTCGAACAGGCGCTTGCCCTCGGCATCATAGATTTTCATCCAGACCGGCTCGGTGGCGGTCAGCACCACGGTGCCTGTGCCTGACGGTGCAGCAACACTATCCTGAACATTCTGCGGACCTGGATTTGCCGCAGCACTTTCCATCGGAGCTGCGGTTTCGCTTTCGGTCACCGGCGTTATATCGTCCGGATTGAGGATCAATGTGCGCCAGATCAGATAGCCAACAAGCACCAACACCCCGATGCCGGCGGCGGTCCATGCAAGATAGAGCGGTGGAATGCTGGACGGGTTGGCTGGTGCATAGCCGCTGGATTCAGCCTGATAGGCACCGTGACCCTGTTCATCCATTTCCGTGCGCAACTGGCTGCCGATCGAAGCATCGCTGAGACCGACCGTTCTCGCATAGGATTTGGCAAAGCCGATCGCGTAAGTTCGCCCCGGCAGGGCATCAAAATCACCACTTTCGATCGATGCCAGATGGCGATGCGGGATTCGGGTTTTCTTGGCGATATCTTCCAGCGAGAGGTTTTTCTGCTCACGCGCACGGCGCAACAATTCGCCCGTGTTGTGCAGATTCAGTTCTACATTTTCGTCGTCATTGGTATCTTCGGCCACTCAATACTCCCTTGGCCGGATCATCTTGCGACCCGTTTCGCACTCCCCGGATATTCCGGGGAAAAAAGCCAGTTTGGGCGGCAAAAGTCAATCAATATCATGGTTCGGTTGCCGCATTTTACCATTTTCGGTCGTTCCACGGAACAATTGCTGACTGATCGGCGGAAAACGGATCAGTCGAGGTCAACATTGTGCTGATTGGCCCATTGCTCGAGACGCAGTCTTGGCTCGTCTGGTGCCTCCTTCAAAATTGCGGCGATTTCCCGTTTCGCCTGACCGAGGTCGAGCGACCGGACCATCGCCTTGATCGGGCCAACCGAAGCTGGCGTGATCGACAGATTGCGAATGCCCAACCCCAATAGCGCCAGCGCGTCCAGCGGTCGACCGCCCATTTCGCCGCAAACGCCGAGCGGAATTTCGAACCGGGCGGCATTTTCCGATGCGCGACTCAAAAATCTGAGGATCGCAGGACTCATCCAGTCAAACCGCTCCGCCAATTTGGGATTGCTCCGATCCGCGGCAAACAGAAACTGCGTGAGATCATTGGTCCCGATCGACAGAAAGTCGAGCCGGTTGGCGAGCAGATCCAGACATTCTGCCAAGGCAGGAACCTCGAGCATCGCGCCATATCTGATCTGTGAAGGCAGCCGCTTTTTCTGACCGCACAGATAGGCGCGCTGGCTCTCGAATACCGCTTTGGCCTGATCAAATTCCCAAGGTTCGGCGACCATCGGGAACATCACATTCAGTTTCCGCCCTGCCGCCGCCTCGATCAGGGCTCGCGCCTGAACCTTCATCAGCGCGTCTCGCTCCAGACCAATGCGAATGGCCCGCCAGCCCATCGCCGGATTGTCCTCCCGGGAGTCGCTCGTCTGGAAATAGGGCAGGGGCTTGTCGCCGCCGATATCAATGGTGCGAAATATCACCGGCTTCTCGCCGGCGGCATCCAGTACATCACGATAGAAGCGGGTCTGGCCCGCCCGTCCAGGCATGGTCGCGGCAACCAGAAACTGGAATTCGGTCCGGAACAGTCCGATGCCGTCAGCACCGGTCAGGTTGAGCAATGCCAGATCGTCCCGCAGGCCAGCGTTGATATTGACCATGATCCGGACACCGTCCTTGGTGATCGCTTCCTTGTCGCGCAGTTCGGAATAAGCGGCGCGCTTCTTCTGGCTGAGTTCCAGTTGCGCATCAAAGGCCTCCTCGACCGAGGGGCCGGGTCTGACAAAGACGACATTTTCATCGACGTTGAGCAGCAGATGATCGTCTTCCCGGACCACCTGCCGGATATTCTTGACCTGGCCGAGGATCGGGATGCCCATGGCTCTGGCAATGATCGTGACATGGGCGGTCAGTGAGCCTTCTTCGAGCACCACACCTTTCAATCGGCGCCGGTCATATTCCAGCAATTCCGCCGGACCCAGATTGCGGGCAATCAGGATCGTATCTTGCCGCAGCCCCATTTTGGCGGCGGTGCCCATTTGTCCGGAAACAATGCGCAGCAGCCGGTTGGCAAGATCTTCCAGATCGTGCATCCGCTCTGCCAGCAGCGGATCATCGATCTGGCGCATGCGCATGCGGGTGTGCTGCTGGACGCGCTCGATCGCCGCTTCGGCGGTCAGACCGCTGTCGATCGCCTCGTTGATCCGCCGGCTCCAGCCCTCGTCATAGGCAAACATCTTGTAGGTTTCGAGCACTTCCTCATGCTCACCGCCGACCCCGAATTCCGCCTGACTGGTCATCTGGTCGATCTGGTCGCGCATCTTGTCAAATGCCGAATAGACGCGGTGCCGTTCGGCTTCGGTATCCTCCGCCACCGTATGTTCGATCTTCACCCGCGGCTGATGAAAGACCGCGTGGCCGCTGGCCTTGCCCTTGACCAGTTGCAGGCCGCTCAGGCGATTGGCGCCATTGTCAAGGGAAGCGGTTTCTTCCGCGAGATTGTCATCGACCAGTTCGGCGCTGGTAATCAGTTCCGACAACACCATTGCGGCGGTTTGAAACGCCTCAATCTCGACTTCGGAATAGCGGCGCGGTTCAACATGCTGGGCACATAAAACGCCGATCGCCTGCTGATTGCGGATGATCGGCACGCCGGCAAAACTGTGAAATTTTTCTTCGCCGGTTTCCGGCCGGTACTGGAAATCGGGATGGCTCGCCGCCTCGTCCAGGTTCAGCGTCTCGACGTTTTTTGCGATATAGCCGGTAAGCCCTTCACCCATGGCCAATTTGGTGACGTGAACCGCTTCGGCATTGAGCCCGCGGGTGGCGAACAGTTCCAATACGCCATCCCGGCGCAAATATATCGAACAGACCTCGCTGCTCACCGCTTTTGCGATCGTATTGACCACCTTGTTCAATTTTATCTGGGCATTGCCGCG
>JAGPVK010000284.1 GCA_018067055.1 Sphingomonadales bacterium
CTGGGCATTGCCGCGCGTCGCCATGATCGCCCTGAGGCCGGTCAGAATGTTGCGGGCAGTGTTGGTACTCAAGGGATCAGTTGTTGGCATGATACACACTTAGCAGAAAGGCTATCGCAGTGCGATGTTGAAAAGCTGCCCGTCTGCTAAAGCGTATATCATTTTCGCCAGACTAGTCGGATCGCTATGTCCGGATCGCCGCTAATTCAGCAGTTCCTCTTTAAGCCGAAGCTTCTCTTTTTTCAGACTGTGGATTCGAATCGTGTCGGGAAGTGGACGGGTTTCTTCTTCATTGATCTTGCGTTCCAGTGCTTCGTGCTTTTCGCGCAATGCGGACATGTGATTCTGAATCATTAAAGTCTCCTCAAAAATGGTGTTTTTGAAAATGAAAGAGGATGAATGCTTCCTTTCCTGCTGTGCTGGCCAATATGCCTTGGCGACCGGCTTCATGATTAAATTGTCTTGGTTTCGACTTGAACCATGAATAGGGATAAGATTGCAAAATTGTTGCACCGACGCAAGGGGGAGATTGATCCGGAATGGGGATGAGCGATGAAGAGTTGCACACGCGGCTTGAGCTGCTGAAAATTGAACATCGCGACCTCGACGAAGCGATTGCCGCGCTGGTCGAAGCCGGCAGCACCGATCAACTCCGGACAGCGCGACTCAAGAAAAGAAAATTGCAATTGCGCGATCGCATCATCGTGCTCGAAAACCAGCTCATTCCCGATATTATTGCCTGAGGCGCTGGCGTTCTGCGGGCTGGCCGGTCGTTAACCAAAATTATCCACCAGTTAACCCCGGAATCGACCACGTATCAGATTGAAACAACCGACTCTCCGACCTGTCTGCAGTCCAAAATTAACTGTCGAAACGGGCCAATATTTTGCTACGGAGCAAAAATGGCAGACCGTGAATCTCTTATGACCCTGAAATTGATAGACGCACTTTATACCGAAGCGATGGTGCTGGCGGATGAAGCACGATCCTATTTTGAATCGGGGCGGTTCAATGAAGATTCCGATACGAGCAATATGCTCGGTGTCGCCTTTTCCTGTGAATCGCTGAAAGTGACGACAAGGCTGATGCACTGCATCGCCTGGCTCTTGAACCAGAAGGCGCTGCACAGCGGCGAATTATCCGCCGGAGAATCCTGGAATCATGACCGCGCGCTCGGACAAGCGGCAAGCACCGACCAGGCGATGGTCGACCGCTTTCCGGAAGAGGCGCGTCAGATCGTCATGGCCAGCGAGGAATTGTTCCAGCGCCTGAAACGGCTCGCCACGCGCATGGAGCAGGACAGGGAAGCCGAGTCGGCGGTCCAGGACATGTTCAGCAGACTGCAAAGCGCCTTTTAGCCGAACGACCCTCGTTCAGGGCCTCGTTCAGGGCCTCGCTCAGGCCGTGACCGTCTCCGTCTGACCAATCGTCGGATAGTCGGTATATCCTTCTGGTCCCTGACTATACCAGGTCGGCGTGAAGTCGATCGGGTTGAGTTCGGCGCCGGTGCGGAAACGCTCCGGCAGATCGGGGTTGGTCATGAAGGTTCGGCCAAAGCTGATCGCGTCGGCCTTGTTTTCGGCCAGCGCTGCGGTCGCATTGTCATAAAAATAGTCGCTGTTGAGCACCAGCGGGCCTTTGAACACCGGTCGGATGTCGGGGCTGACCGGCGGCACATCGGTATTGCCATAGGTGCCGTGCGCAGGGGGCTCGCGCAGTTCGAGAAAGGCGATGCCGATCTTGTCGAGCAATTTGGCCGCTGTGGTAAAGGTTTCGACCGGCGTTGCGTCATCCGCGCCCTGGGAATCGCCGTTCGGCGACAGGCGAACGGCAACGCGATCACCGCCCCAGACGTCCACCAGGCGCTGGGTTACTTCGCCGAGCAGACGGACACGGTTTTCCGCCGATCCGCCATATTCATCGGTCCGCAAGTTGGTCCCGGAACGGATGAACTGGTCGATCAGATAGCCATTGGCGGCGTGCAGCTGGACCCCGTCAAAGCCCGCCTTCTTGGCATTTTCCGCGGCATTTTGATAATCATCCAGCAAGCCGGGAATTTCGCTGATTTCGAGCGGCCGTGCTTCCGCATAATCACGCTTGCCGGCATAGGTGCGGACGCTGCCCGGTGCGGTCGTTGCGGATGCCGAAACCGGCTTCTCGCCGCCGAGGAAATCGGGATGGACGATCCTGCCCATATGCCAGAGCTGGCAGATGATCTTGCCACCGGCTTGATGGACGCGTTCGATAACCGGCTTCCAGGCTTCGGTCTGCGCGTCATTCCAGATGCCCGGCGCAAAAGGCGTGCCGAGGCCTTGCTGGCTGATTCCGGTTGCTTCGGAAATGATCAGGCCGGCACCCGAACGCTGTGCATAATATTCGCCCATGATCGGCGTCGGCACATGTTCCATGGTCGAACGGCAACGGGTTAGCGGCGCCATGAACATGCGGTTCGGAGCCGCGATGGCGCCAACGGTGATCGGATCGAACAATGTGGTCAAGATGGAATTCCCTGAAGCAAGAGGCGTGGAGTGTTAACCAGACAGTTAAGAGACCACACTTCCGAATGCAATGGTTTGAAACCAAGCAATTTCTGTTTATATTGATAGCTCTGATTTCAAAGGAACTCTCATGTCCGCATCGCTTCCCGAAGATCCGACCCTCGATGAGGTGCGCGCCTTTCTCGCGCCCGAACTGGCGGCGCAGGCGGCGTTTGACGGCTGGAACGAGAAAGCGGTGCTGGCCGCAGCGGAGCTGGCCGGCGTTGATACCGATCTTGCCAGACTCGCATTTAACGAAGGCCCGGTCGACATGATCGATGCTTGGTTTCAGGCGATTGATATGCAGATGGCCGAGAAATACAGCCCGGAAGAACTGGCGGCGATGAAGGTCCGGCAACGGATCAAGGCGCTGGTCGAAGCGCGGCTGGAAGCATTGGAACCCTATCGCGAAGGTTTGCGCCGGGCGCTGGCGATCCTCGCCGCACCGCCGCATCTGCGCCGGGCGGCGAAAATGGGCTGGCGGGCTGCGGACAAGATGTGGCGGCTGGCTGGCGACACCGCGACCGACTATAATCATTATAGCAAAAGAACCTTGTTATCAGGGGTCTATGGCAGCTCGATCAGTGTTTTTCTTGACGATGAAAGCAAGGATTTTTCTGAAACCCGGGCGTTTCTCGACCGCCGGATCGAAAATATCATGCAGTTCGAGAAGGTCAAAGCCAAGGTCACGGGCCGCGGTGGCGACCGGTTCAGCATGGCGCGCTTTGTCGGCCGGCTGCGCTATCGCGGAGCCTGATCGGACGTAGCGCGGCAATCGGCGGGCGGCTGCTACAAGTTACAGAGCAGAATCTGACGAAAAGACTCGCCAAATCTAATCAATATTGATAATCAATCGCAATTAGAGAGATCGAGTTTCGACACATATGCCATCATCCACCACCCTGGACCTGCTGTCTCTTCAGCAACCCGCGGAAGTCGTTGCCATCGACTGGTCGGCCATTTCCGACAACGAGGGCCGCCGTCTGCGGGCGCTTGGCATCGACAAGGGTGTGTCAGTGGAAAAGCTGTACAAGGGCATGTTCGGGATGAACGATCCGATCGCCCTGAAGGTCGGGCGGATGATGATCGCGGTGCGCAAATCGCACGCCCGGGCAATATCGGTAAGTCCCGTTGCGGTGACGACCACCGCCTGATTGATGTCTGAAATTGCTCCTCTCATTGCCCTTGCCGGCAACCCCAATTCCGGCAAAAGCGCGCTGTTCAATGCGCTGACCGGTGCGCGGCAGAAGATCGCCAATTATCCCGGCGTGACGGTCGAGCGCAAATCCGGCCATTTTACCTTTGCTGATGGACGGCCCGCCGAACTGGTCGACCTGCCCGGCAGCTACAGCCTCGATCCGACCAGCCCCGACGAGGAAGTCACGCGCAGCGTGATCATGGGCTTGCAGAAAGGCGAACGCCGCCCCGATGCAGTGATTCTGGTGCTCGATGCCGCCAATCTCGACAATCATCTGCGGTTCGCGCTGGAAGTGATCGCGCTTGGCCAGCCGGTGGTGGTGGCATTGAACATGATGGATCTGGCAGAACGCGACGGGCTGACGCTCGATCCGGCGAAGCTGGAGCAGGCCCTCGGCGTACCTGTGGTCCCGACCGTCGCGGTGCGGCGACGCGGACTCGAAGATTTGTCTGCTGCGGTGGAAGGCCGGCTGCTGCACAAGCCGGACAATATCGAACCGGTGGTTGCCAAGGATCGTGATCACGGTCTGAGCAAACAGGCGAAGCGCATTGCCAATCTGGCGATTGTTTCCGAAACCGCTGGTCGGCGCTGGTCGGAGCGGGCAGACCGTCTGTTCCTACACCCCTTTGCCGGACCGATCATCCTGTTCGCGGTGCTGTTTGTGATGTTCCAGGCGGTTTTCGCCTGGTCGGAGGCACCGATCGGATGGATCGAAAGCGCGAGCGAATGGGTCTCTGCTTCGATCGAAGCCAATCTGCCAGCCGGCTTCATCCGCGATTTCATCATCGAGGGCGCGATCGGCGGTGTCGGATCGGTGGTCGTCTTCCTGCCACAGATCCTGATTCTGTTCCTGTTCATCCTGCTGCTCGAAGCGAGCGGCTACATGACCCGCGCGGCCTTCATCATGGACCGGTTGATGGCCAGCGTCGGCCTTTCCGGCCGCAGCTTCATCCCGCTTCTATCCTCCTTTGCCTGCGCTATTCCCGGCATCATGGCGACGCGCAGCATTTCCGATCCGAAAGACCGGCTGACCACGATATTGGTCGCCCCGCTGATGACCTGCTCGGCGCGGCTGCCGGTCTACGCGATCATCATCGGCGCGTTCATTCCGCCGACCCAGGTCGGGCCGGGCATCGGACTGCAGGGTCTCGTGCTATTTGGGCTCTACGTCTTTGGCATTGTCGGCGCGATGATCGTCGCGCTGGTGTTGCGCAGCACGGTGACCAAGGGGCCGAACAGCGGCTTCTTGATGGAAATGCCGAAATATCAGCTACCGATGATGAAGGACATATTGATCGGCCTGTGGCAGCGCGCCTGGATATTCCTGCGGCGCGCCGGGACGATCATCTTTGCCGCCACGGTGGTATTGTGGCTGCTGCTGACCTTTCCGAAAGTGCCCGAGGACAGTGCAATGAGCCAGGTCGACTATAGCGCGGCTGGCCGGATCGCCAATGTCATCGCGCCGGTGGTCAAGCCGATCGGCTTCAATCGCGATATCGCGCTGGCTCTGATCCCGGCGATGGCGGCACGGGAAGTGGCTGTCGCTGCGCTGGCCACTACTTATGCGATTGATGCAACGGATGAAGAGGCGGAAGCCAGATCATTGACCGAGCGTCTGCAAAGCCGCTGGTCGCTGCCGACCGCTTTGGCCTTCCTCGCCTGGTTTGTCTTCGCGCCGCAATGCATCTCGACCATCGCCGTCACCCGCCGCGAAACCAACGGCTGGAAATGGCCGACCTTCATGGTCGTCTATCTTTTCGCGCTCGCCTATGTCGCGGCCGGTATTACATATTGGAGTGCCGTCGCCCTCGGTCTATAGAGTCTCCAAGAATCGATATTCACATATAATTTTGGGGAATTTGAAATGGCCGGCGGCATCAACAAAGTCATCATCGTAGGCAATCTGGGCAAGGATCCGGAAGTGCGCACCTTTGCGAACGGCGGCAAAGTCTGCAATTTCAGCGTTGCGACCTCGGAAAGCTGGAAAGACAAGCAGACCGGCGAGCGCAAGGAAAAGACCGAGTGGCACAATATCTCGATCTATAACGAAGGCCTCGCCGGGGTCGCCGAAAAATATCTGCGCAAGGGCAGCAAGGTCTATCTCGAAGGCAAGCTGCAGACCCGCAAGTGGCAGGACCAGTCCGGCAATGACCGCTATTCGACCGATGTCGTGCTGCAGGGCTTTGACGCGAAAATGGAAATGCTCGACAGCAAGCCAGGTGGCGGCGGTCAGGGTGGCGGCTCCAACGACGGCTGGGGCGGCGGACAGAGCGGCGGTTCGTCCGGCGGCGGCTCCAATGACAGCTGGGGCCAGACCGGCGGCGGTTCCGGCGGCGGCCAGGGCGGCGGCGCCTTTGACAGCGA
>JAGPVK010000379.1 GCA_018067055.1 Sphingomonadales bacterium
ATTTTCTTCCAGAAAGCTGTAGCCGAAAATACCGACGCTGTTGGGATTCGCTTTCAGTTTCTGGACGATCAGATTGTCATTTTCACCGGCGTCGATATAGGCCCCATCGGCTCTTATCTCGTGACAAATTGCTTCAAATTCTGTCTTGTTGCTTTCCTTCAGAGCCTTGGTCGCCGGATCCGTGACACAGCCAACTTCCATGATCAATTCGGTGAGCGCATCGCGCGTGCCGGATGTTGATGGAGGGCCGTATACACTGATCGCGAATTTCGGCAGTGAAGGGTCGATGTCCGACCATTTCTCGGCAGTATTTTTCTTGCCGAACGGGCGTTCGGCGATGGCCTTGTAAATCTGTACCGGGGTCAGCGAGAAGGGCGCGCCATCATTCGCCTGAGCAATCGCAATACCGTCGATGCCGATTTGCACTTCGACCACATCGGTCACACCATTACGCTGGCATAATTCCAGTTCGGAAGCCTTGATCCGGCGCGAAGCATTTTCGATATCGGGCGTATCCGCTCCAACGCCAGCGCAGAAAAGGCTCATGCCGCCGCCGGTCCCTGTCGATTCCAATATCGGAGATGGATTGGAGCCGTTGATGCTGAATTGTTCTGCCACGGCCTTGGCAAAGGGGAAAACAGTCGAAGATCCGACAATCCGGATTTCGCTGCGAGTCCCGCCCTGACCGCCCGATGCCTGATCACCACATGCCGATAGCGCGAGACAGGCGATCGCAAGCAAAGCGACTTTTCTTACCATCAAAAAATTCCCAGTTCATCTGCGCATGGTTGCGGGCAAACGCCAATAATCAGCGATCCTGCCTGCTCGTTGAGGTGGCTTCTAGGGAGCGGCAATGTCCTGATCATTACAGATATGTTACGATTATGTGACAGTGGAGCATCGTTCGATTTCCGCAAAAAATTATTGAACGGCTTCATGGCATTACCCGGAAACATCTTGGCCGTCGTCAAGACCGATGGAATTGCTCGCGATTGGCAGAAGAATGGACGCCGTCGTGCCGACGCCCACTTCGCTGTTGATTTCCATCCTCCCGCCATGCCGTTCGGTGATATGCTTGACAATGGCCAGTCCCAGGCCGGTACCACCGATAGATTTGCTGCGCCCCTTGTCGACGCGATAAAAACGTTCCGTCAGTCGGGGAATATGTTCAGCAGCAATGCCGTCACCCTGATCGCGGATCGCCAGACACAACATTGTTCCGGACTTGTTGGGGGCGAGGTTTATCGTAACCGGAGCACCCTTTCTGCCATATTTGAAGGCGTTACTAAGCAGATTGTTCACAACCTGGGACAATTGCGCCCGATCGCCGTGGATCAGCGGAATATCGGTCGGCAGATTGACCAAAATCTCGCTTTCCTTCTTGCCGCGGCTGTTGATGTAGAAATCGCGCGCTTCCGCGACCAGCTCGCTCAAATCGATCTGTTCCGATGGCAGTTCGAATTTCTCCGCTTCGATCCGAGATAGCGACATCAGATCCTCGACCAGGCGCTGCATGCGATCGGCCTCGGTGTACATGATTTTCAGGAACCGTGCCCGGGTCGCATCATCTTTGCCGGCCTTCGGGTCTTCCAGTGTCTCGAGAAATCCCTTGATTGCGGCCAGCGGGGTGCGCAGTTCGTGGCTGGCATTGGCAACAAAATCCGTGCGCATTCTTTCGGCTGCATAGCGGCTGCTACGATCCGAGAGCTGGACGAGCTTCAGGCCATCCTGCAGCGTGTTGATCCGCAATTCCCAGCGTTGATCGGTGCTGCCGACGCCGACCAGCAAAATTGGTTCTCCGCTATGCTCGACATCAGGGTTGGCGAGCCGATCTGCAGCCGCGGGATGACGAATGGCGATCCGCACGTCCTCGCCGACAATATGATCACCCAATACTTTGGCCGCCGCCGCGTTCGCTGCCGCAACCTTGGCATTTCGGACCAGCAATATCGGGTCGGTGATCGGGTTGATGATATCCTGATACGCTTCCGCCCGACCTTGATATAGAATCCGCTTGCGTTGCCGCTCCAGCGCAGCCGGGTCGGGCAGGGGCGGGGCGGGGCGGTCCTGCAGGACCGTGAACAGTGCAATTGTTCCGCTGGCAATGATGATGATGAACTGTTGTCCGGATTGCGGCATTTGGCTCGCCAGCAGGGCACCGCCCAGAATGACGATCAGGGCGATAAGCAAACGAAAAGGGGAAACCGAGGTCATCCGGTCGATTCTGACATTTTCATAGCGCCCATCTAGGCTTTGCCGGACAAGATCGGCAATGGGAATATTTTCGATACCCGATCCGTCCGCGGCGTTATATAAGCCTTGTTAACGATTTTCGTGTCTATGTCCCGATAATAGACGCAGTTTCCGGGGGCAGACTGTTTGCTCGCTTTTTGCCGGTTTTCTGCTTATGTGCGGACATCTCGAACTGGATCAACCATGGATAGAAACGCGATGACAGATCAATCTCCTTCTGACCCGTCAGTCACTGATGACCAGAATAGCGGAATTGTGACTCGCCGTCGTGCGTTGATGATGGGGGCAATAACCGCGTCGGCGGTCGTCAGCATC
Source organism: Sphingomonadales bacterium (assembly GCA_018067055.1). Classification (GTDB taxonomy): domain Bacteria; phylum Pseudomonadota; class Alphaproteobacteria; order Sphingomonadales; family Sphingomonadaceae; genus Parasphingorhabdus. The sequence continues at coordinate 2,569 of JAGPVK010000379.1, forward strand.
AAGCCGGCATTGGCCCAAACCGCCGGTTCCGTGCTCAATTGCGAAATTCCGGTGCCCGGCAATAATGCCGTTGGCGGTTTTATCGCTGCGGATGGTTCGGTCGTGTCAGCCGACACGCCAGGCGCCTTTCCGCCGGCAGGCCGCAATTTTACTGGAGAACAGGTGCGCCAGGCGATGAACGGACGATCGCTTCCCGGTACATCCTATGACCAGTCTCAGGCCTATGTAAATTATATCCGCCGACTGCAAGCTGGCCAAAGTGGCTTTACCTGTTATGCCTCGCTGCAGATGCCGCGCTGACTTCCCCAGTCAATTTTAACATTTGCCTGCTATCAGACCGGAATGTCGGACCAGAATCGCAGGTAATTCATCATGACCCAAAAATATCGGGCCGCGCCGAAAGCTGATCTGATCTGGCATGGACTGGACAGCATGACTTTGCTGTTTCATCGCCCCTCCGGGATTACCCATATGCTGGCCGATCCCGCGCCTGCGATATTGGAGGTGATGCAAGATGCAGATCTTACAGCTACCGAAATTGCATCACGATTGACCGCATCATACGATGTTGATTCAGATGTCGATGCCGAAAATATTGTTGTTGCCCGTCTCGAAGAGCTTTCCGGGCTGGGCTTGATCGCCCGGGTGTCCGGCTGATGTCCGAGATGCATCAGA
>JAGPVK010000291.1 GCA_018067055.1 Sphingomonadales bacterium
GATCGTGGTCAGCGACGTTATGCGGATATTTTCCAGCCGTCTTCTCAAGCAAAAGGCGTGGCGAATTCAACCCGGGCACCGCCGGGAATGGCACAAATGAAATGGCGGACCGTCGAACCCTCGCCGATAGGACAAGGTGCAAATTCGATTTCGGTATCCGGCCATGCACTGACACGATCGTAAACGGTTGCCAGAGCTGTGTCGTCGGCAACACCAATGGCGAGATGGTGGAGACCGATATTCCGTTTGCGGTCAAAGGTGGTTGCCGTCTCCGGGTCACTTACCTGCCAGAGCGTCAGCAGCGTCGAGCCGTCCGATATAAAATGGGCAGGATAGTCGGGCACGCCGCCTACCAATTCATAGCCGAGGGCATCACAGAAAAAATCGCGCGCCGCTTCGATATCGGGAAGGGCTAGGCCAACATGGTGCACTCCAGTCGTCAGGTTCGTAGTCATATGTCATTCTCCTTGGTTGGGTTTTGAAATGGGGTGCCGGGCGCGCAACCGAGCGACTTCGGCACGAAGCTGTTCCACCTCGGCGGTCAGCGGGGCAATGGCGGAAGCGATCTCCGTTTCCGTAAAACGCGGCATGATATGCTGCGGACAATTCCAGTCGAAACCGATCACGTCGATGACATAGACCCTCTCGGGAACCGCTTTGTAGTTGACGCGCATCAGTGCATCGAGCAATTCCGGGTCGTCATCCAGTTCAACTATTTTTGCGTTGCCCAGAATCTTCAGGCGGCGCTGGTTGGGATAGTCCATCAGGAACAGCGAGACGCCGGGCCGGGCCTGCAAATTGGTCGTGCTGATAAACTGCTTGTTGCCGCGATAATCGGCGAATGCCAGCCGATTGCCATCCAGCAGTTTGAGAAAACCTATTGGCCCACCACGATGCTGGACATAGGGCCATCCATCTGCGTTTACGCTGGCGATATAGAAACTGTCACGGGCGGCCAGGAACATGGCTTCCTTCTTGCCCAGAATGTCGGGCCCGACATTGTCACCCTGCTCCATCCTCGCATAGGCATCGCGCGATCCAGCTTGTTCCTGCATGGCGCGCGCAGCATCGGTGAACAGGGTTCGAATGTAATTTTGTGCCATTTCCATTCTCCGTTTCGCGCGCCCGGAAGGACCGCGATTGTGATGAACACAGGTTCCATCGACCGCGCGAGAGAAGAGATAATCTATTGCTATAAGAGTGATAATATCATATTTTTTAACTTCACTATTTCATTTCAGGCAATAATAATGGATCGAATTCAGACGCTGGAAATGTTTGTTGCGGTTGCCGATCGGGGTAGTTTTTCTGCAGCAGCCCGAGCGCTTCGCGTGTCGCCCCCGGCGGTTACAAGGGGCATTGGCGCATTGGAAAACCGCCTGGGCGTTTCGCTCTTCCACCGCTCCACCCGCGCCGTGTCACTGACCGATGACGGCGCGGCGTTTCTGCCCCGCGCACGCAGGATACTGGCCGATATACAGGATGCCGAGAGACAGGTCTCCGGCGCCCGATCCGAACCCCGTGGACAATTTTATGTCACGGCACCGGTCATGTTCGGACGGCTGCACGTATTGCCGGTGATCGGAACCATGCTGGAGCAACATGAGCAGCTCGATATCAGAATGATGCTGGTCGATCGCAATGTCCGCATTGTCGAAGAGGGTATCGACGTCGCGGTGCGGATCGGAATGCTGGTTGATAGCAGCTTGCTGGCGGTGCCGATCGGCTTTGTCCGCCAAAAACTGGTCGCCAGCCCCGCCTATCTTGCCAAGCATGGCCATCCAGACGAACCGTCCGATCTGACCCGGCATCGCACGATCGGCACAACCGGTCCGCGAGCGGTTGGCGAATGGCGGCTGGACCAGGAACCAGTCAAATTAAGGCCGCGTCTGCTGCTCAATACCGTTGACTCCGCGATAGCGGCTGCGGAAGCGGGAATGGGGATAGCAAATTTGCTCAGCTACCAAGTGGAAGAATCCATCCGGCAGGGCAAATTGATAGAGGTTATGGGATCGGCGAAACCGAAACTCTTGCCGATAAACCTGCTATTCGAGGGCGCCAGGCGCAGTTTGCCAGCCACCCGGATATTCATTGATGGAATGAAGAGCAGGGCTGCTGATCAGGGGCTGACCCGTTCACATGACCCTCAGAAGGTATAGCCGACGCCCACCGCAGCAAAAAACTGATTGGCGCTGCCGCGGATTGATGTCACCGGCGATCGTTTCGGATCACCCAGCATCCGGGAATAGCTGCCGAGGAAAATCAGGCCCCAGCCACCGTTGGTCACGTCGCCATCGAGATCGACAGCGGTGAGCATGGTCGCTCCGACATTTTTCCAGCCGCTTGTCGCGGTGAAGGTTGGCAGGCCACTGGCCGCCGAGCCAGCTGGCGAAATGCTGAAATAATAGTCGGCATAATCATCGTCGACATATTCGCCACTGACCGCCAGACTGGTCACGACACTGCGGCTGAGCGGAGTGAAATAGGTCAGGCTCGGGAAGACCACCATGCCGTCATGCGCGCCGGCAACATCCCAGCGCAAATCCACCTGTGCGGTCAGCGAGTCATAGGGATTGAGCACGCGATTGACCTGAATGCCGGCGAACGGACCGACTTCGACGGCAAAATCGAGCTTGCCGAGAGAGCGGACCACCGGGTCCTTGATCGAATTTTGCCGGTCAAATCGCGCGCGCACGACCGGGCCGAAAATAAAATCAACCTTCGCATCTTTTTTGTCGGGAATGAAATCGAGCGCGATGCCGGGTCCGCGCGGCTGAAAATCGATGCCGCCGATACT
>JAGPVK010000300.1 GCA_018067055.1 Sphingomonadales bacterium
ATCATTCGGACCGCCCTCAAGAAACAGCGCGCTGCCATCCGCGCCCATCCAGGTCTGGTGCCATGCTTTCCGGGCTGCATCATAAAAGCTCATGCTCATGCCGCTATAGCCGCCTTTGGTCGTGTAATCCTCGCGCAGAACGCAGCCTGCATGTTCGCGCGATATCCGGTTCTCCGCTGCAGGCTGATCCTGCTCCGCCGCCGTCACGTCCCATACACCGATCCAGAAATCGAAGGCGCGGTGATCATCAGAAGCGCAGGCGGGAGTTGGCTTGACGGTCGCATCGGTCGCCGGCTGCGCCTGAATCGGCACAATCAAAGGGGATGGCACCAGAAGCGTTGCAAGGACCGCGCCCAACAGGGGGCGGGCGCGAAGCCAGCTTTCGCGGAAATAGGAGCTTGCCCATGCGGTAGGCAATATTCCCGGTTCCAGCATTTTGCGGATCCGCATTCTGATACCATCCCCCATGGTTGAGCTTCGATGCGACCCGAGAGCATTATGCTATTCCGGATGTTCACTTAGCTCTCGTCCGAATAGCATATTGGCGGGCCACTCCGCGATTTCTTCGATCAACAGCAAAGGACCATCGATGAACGGGCCTGTTTGACTCGTTTCGCGGTTTATATGGGAAGTATGACCGCACCGCTTTGTCGGATTGCTACCAAAAGACCGTTGGTTTTGCCGCTCAGACCGGTTACCAGTGCCATTGGTGGCAAGGGGCTAACATGGCAGAAGCACGAGAAATTGATGTCCTGATCATCGGCGGCGGCTTTTCGACCATGCCGCTGATCCGCGAACTGGATGCCAGCGGCATCAACTGGCTGATGGTGTCGCCGATGACCCCGATCTGGCAGCAGCTGGAAGCCGCCGACGCGCTGGACTTCGATCTGGTCAGTTCGCTGCAGAGCAGCGTCTATTCGTTCGAGCTGGTCGAAATGCTCAGGGAGCAGGGCGAGGATTTCACCGACGGCTTTCCCACGGCGCGTGAATTTTACGCGATCCACAAGAAATATGCCGCGCGCTATGCCGACCATATCCATAATGGCCGGGTCGAGAGCATCGACAATCATGCCGATCACAGCATCGTCCATCTCGAAAGCGGCGAACAGTTTCGCGCCGGTCATGTCGTCATCGCCACCGCCTTCCGGCGGGCGATGAATGCCAATCTCAAGCAGATCAAGGTTGACCACAGCTATGCCGGCAAGAGCGTCGCGATCACCTCGACCGGCGACAGCTCGAACCTGCTGATCGCCAAACTGGTCGCCTATGGGGCCAAGGTCCATCTGGTCACCAATGGCTTCATCATCCTCGACAAGATGTTCGCCACCTTTTCGCCGTTCGATGATGGCCCCCGCTTCGTGCCGCTCGACCAGCTGGAATGTCACAATTTCTCCGAGATCAGCAAATGGAGCTACCGCGCCTTTATCGACGGCGGCTATATTCACGGGCTGATCCATCACCGCTTTGCCAAGCTGTTCGACCGCAACAGCCTCGGCGTCCGCCATCCCAAAAGCATCCGCCCGCACAAGGACATCCGCAGCTTTTTCAAGGCCAAGGCACCGGTTGAAAATGGCCATATCGCGATCAAATATTGGCCGATCGATGTCTACAAGCTCTATTGCGAGGAGACGCTCGAGCAAAAGATCAGCGACGGCTATCTGATCAACGACCTGCCCTTCTTTCTTGAACATGGCCATGTGAAATTGTGGGATAAAACGGAGGCCACCATCGACCGCGAGGCGATGACGCTGAGCGAAAATGGTGAAACCGCGAGCTTTGACCTGATCATCGACGGCGACCAGGAAGTGCCGGCGATCCCGGACATCCGGATGCATGGCGAGCGCGCCGGCGAGGAATTTGCGTATAAGCCGCGCGAACAGTTCCTCGGAGTGACCTCACCAAAACTCGACAATATCTACACCATCGGTTTCACCCGTCCGTTCACCGGCGGCCTCAACAATATCAGCGAGATGCAATGCCTGCTGGTCCACCGGATGATCGCCGAACCAGAGTTTCGCGCAAGGATTCGCGGCAATATCGACCAGCGGATCGCCGACTATAATGCGACCTATTACGCGAACCGGCCCGAGAAAAAGACTGACCATCTGGTCTGGTACGGCACCTTTACCGACGAAGTCGCAAGGACGCTCGATATCCGGCCCAAGCGCAGCGATACGCCCGGCATCAAGGGCCTGATGAAATATTATATGTTCCCCAACAATGTGTTCCGCTTCCGCGAAAAGGGCCGTTATGCCGTGGAGGGCGTCAGCGAGCTGATCGACCACACGGCGAAACAATATCATGATTACAAGGTGCTGGCGCTGCTGGTCATCCGCTATCCGTTTTTCGAGCTGCTCGCGCTCGCGACAATATTGCTCGCGCCCGTGCCCTGGTGGATCAAGATCCCGGCGGCGATCATCCACAACCGCCTGCCCTTCACCTCTACGCTGGTCGGGAAATTTGGTTTACCGACGCGGGAGAGCAAGGGAATCTTCAACTATCGCAAGGCGATCAGTTTCCCGGTGCTGGCTTATCCGGTGGTCGCAGCCGTGGTCTGGGCAGCGGCGGGGATGACCGCCGCCTTTGCTTTCTCTGCCGGGCTGCTCGCCTATGTCTATGCCATGATCCATCTCGGCACCGCCAAGGGCTGGAACCGCAAATTCTTCTGCGACATGAAGAGCAAAAGGTCACCGGAGATGGTTGGTTTTTTTGAGCGGTATCGGGAAGCTTTCAAGACAGCCAAACAGAAAGACAAGCAGCAGGGGAAATCACGTTAATTCGTTGCTGCGCCTGTCGATGGAACAACCCTAGGAACCTAAAATGCTTGAACTTGCCAACAGAGATTGGGGTTTGTCTTGGAAATTTGTTCTCCGGTCGAGAATTTTGCCAGCCTCACCTTTCCCAATCTCATCTGGTCGGAGGAGCAGGCCCACATTCCCCAGGCAGAGGGCTTCGTACGGCCCGAATCACTTATGGTAAAGATCGTGTAGCTGACGATCAGACCGCCGGTAACCCGCAACGGATCCACCCCGAAGAAAGTTCCGATGTTCTTGGAGTTTTTGAGACTTCCTCCGGCCATCTCTACATCGACCCGTACAATCGCCTTGAGATCATCTTCCAGTTCTGACGCCTGGATTGCGGCAGCAAGGGTGGAAGGCCCGGTTTTTTGGGTTGCAGATACAGTTGCGTTAAACATATCAAACTTCTCGACCCACCCTGTTACCGCCTTAATTTCGGCCTTCACCTTGGTCGTTGTCGGCTTGATCGAATTCAAGGCCGTCAATCTTGATTTCGCCTTGTCACGAGCGAGAAGCAGCCAGACATATTTGGCACCAAGATTCTTCGAATCGATCCACTTATCCATGTCATCAAACCCGCAAGCATCTTTGGCCAACAGCTTGGACCCGGGACTGCCACTAAGTATATATGCAGTCTGGCCCTTTCTGTTCAATTTCGCAGCGAGCGAGTTCACAAGCATATTCGCGTCAATGGCATTTGCGTTAATGCTGGTCATGGTGACGTCCGAACGAATCAACCCCGCAAAAGTTGAAATCGCTGCAGCTACCATCGCCGGAGCGATCTCAGCCGTTGCAGGGCAATCTGCAACACTCTCTGGCGGCAGTGGAAACGCATGTTTCAAAACACGCATTTCAGCATTCAAGGCGGACGGCAATCCAAATTGAAATTGTTCGCTACCCGTCAGGATCAGAACATTCTCATCTGCAATCAAAGCGCCGATCTCATCAGTAACGACACCAAGCGCCGCCGCGGCAAGCACGGTTGATTCGAATTTTCCGGTATCGGAACCCGGCGTTACCTTCCCGTCGAATTCAGGTAGTTGATCCAGAAATACAGCCGCTCGATCGACTTTTGCCTGAGCCAAGTCAGCTTTCGCCTCAAGCAACTTTATCTGTGTTTCAATTGCAGTGATTTGCGCGTCATTATCTGTGCTTTGAGCAGATACCGGAGCCATGGTCGTCATTGCTCCCGTCCCGACAGCCGCGAGCAAAGCCAATTGGAAGTTCCTCATCGTCAACACCCCTTTATATTGCCTATGCAATTTAGGGTTTGGCGATCCCACCACCCGTGACCCCCATCACGCCCGCCAAAAAACTCCCTCTTGAAAACAGAACAAACATCGAACATATAGCGCAGATCACCCTGTCCCTTTGACCCGCTGGACTCTCTCCGGCATCTTCTGCAAAGCACGCTCATGAGTCTGACCCACATCAAAGTAAAAGGTGCCCGCGAGCATAATCTCAAGGGTGTCGATATCGAATTGCCGCGCGAGAAATTGATCGTGATCACCGGCCTGTCCGGCTCCGGCAAATCGAGCCTCGCGTTCGATACTATCTATGCCGAGGGACAGCGGCGCTATGTCGAGAGCCTGAGCGCTTATGCGCGGCAGTTTCTGGAGATGATGCAGAAGCCCGATGTCGAGCATATCGAAGGATTGTCACCCGCAATCTCGATCGAGCAGAAAACCACTTCGCGCAATCCCCGCTCGACCGTCGCCACCGTCACCGAGATTTACGACTATATGCGCCTGCTCTGGGCGCGCACCGGCATCCCTTATTCGCCCGCGACCGGCCTGCCGATCACCGCACAGACCGTGTCGCAGATGGTCGACCGGGTGATGACCCTGCCCGAGAAAACCCGCTTCTTTCTGCTCGCTCCCGTGGTGCGCGGGCGCAAGGGCGAGTATCGCAAGGAATTGCTCGAGTGGCAGAAGGCCGGGTTCACCCGCGTCCGCGTCGACGGTGAATTTTACGATATCGAGGAAACGCCGAAGCTCGACAAGAAATACAAGCATGACATCGAGGTGGTCGTCGACCGGCTGGTCGTGCGCGAAGGCATGGAACAGCGGCTTGCCGACAGTTTCGAGACCGCGCTGCGGCTGGCCGACGGGCTGGCTTTTGTTGATCTGGCTGATGGGACGGTTGAGGAGGCGTTGGCGGAGGCCAAGAGTGCTTCGACAAGCTCAGCAAGAACGGCGGGTGATGACGATAGTGCGGCCAAGAAACCCGTTCGTCCTGAGCCTGTCGAAGGATCGGGCGTCGCAGAAGCCAGCGCGAATTTCAAACCGGAACCGGGTGATTCCCCCTCCCGCTTGCGGGAGGGGCCAGGGGTGGGCCAGCCAGATACCCAAAGCATACCCACCCCCGACCCCTCCCGTAAACGGGAGGGGAGTATGAAAGGCACCGGCCTGCCCGACAACCGGATCGTCTTTTCCGAGCGTTTCGCCTGCCCGGTCAGCGGCTTCACCATCGAGGAAATCGCGCCGCGCCTGTTCTCGTTCAACGCGCCGCAAGGCGCCTGCCCGTCCTGCGACGGACTTGGTGAAAAACTCCATTTCGATACCCAGTTGATCGTTCCTAATCCGGCGCTGAGCATCAAGAAGGGCGCGGTTGTGCCCTGGGCAAAGTCCAATCCGCCCAGCCCATATTATATGCAGGTACTGGGATCACTCGCGCGCCAGTTCGAATTTGATCTCGATACACCGTGGAACGAGCTCAGCGAGCATCACCAGGATATCATCCTCAACGGCACCCAGGGCCTGCCGGTAACCCTGCGCTTCCAGGACGGCCGCAAATCCTATGAAGTGAAAAAGCCGTTCGAAGGCGTGGTCGGCAATCTCAAGCGCCGCATGCTGCAGACCGAAAGCGCCTGGATGCAGGAAGAGCTGGCCAAATTCCAGGCGGCAGCCCCCTGCGAAACCTGCCATGGCGCTCGGCTCAAGCCGGAAGCGCTGGCGGTCAAGATCGCCGGCGAGGATATTTCCATATCGACCCGTCGCAGCGTCGGCGATGCGCTGGTGTTTTTCGAAGGTCTCGGCGCACAGCTGAACAAGACGCAGTGCCAGATCGCCGAACCGATCCTCAAGGAGATTATCGAGCGGCTGGGCTTCCTCAACAATGTTGGGCTCGACTATCTCAATCTCGACCGGACCAGCGGCACCTTGTCCGGCGGCGAGAGCCAGCGGATCCGCCTGGCCAGCCAGATCGGCTCGGGCCTGAGCGGCGTGCTCTATGTCCTCGACGAACCCAGCATCGGCCTGCACCAGCGCGACAATGATCGGTTGCTGACGACGCTCAAACGCCTGCGCGATCTCGGCAATACGGTGATCGTGGTCGAGCATGACGAGGATGCGATCCGCACCGCCGACTGGGTGGTCGACATGGGGCCCGGCGCGGGCGTCCATGGCGGCGAGGTCGTGGCCGAAGGCACGCTCAAACAGATATTGAAATCGAAAAGATCGCTGACCGCTGCCTATCTGAACGGGACGCGGGAAATCGAGGTGCCGGCCAAACGCCGCAAGGGCAATGGCAAGAAGCTGACCGTGCACGGCGCGACTGCAAACAACCTGCAGAATATCACCGCCTCGATTCCACTCGGCACGTTCACCTGCATCACCGGGCTGAGCGGCTCGGGCAAAAGCTCTTTCACCATCGACACGCTCTACGCCGCTGCAGCCCGGACACTGAACGGCGCGCGGCTGATTGCCGGCAAGCATGACAAGATCACCGGCCTGCAATATTGCGACAAGGTCATCGATATCGACCAGTCGCCAATCGGCCGCACCCCGCGTTCCAACCCGGCCACCTATACCGGTGCCTTCACCAATATCCGCGACTGGTTCGCAGGCCTGCCGGAAGCGCAGGTCCGCGGTTACAAGCCGGGACGCTTCAGCTTCAACGTCAAGGGCGGTCGCTGCGAAGTCTGTCGCGGCGACG
>JAGPVK010000301.1 GCA_018067055.1 Sphingomonadales bacterium
CGAAGATTCGGCAGCCCATCCACCAAAATAGGCATTGGAGCGCGCCAGTTCGGTAGCGACGGCGACATCGGCAAGCTTGTGCTTGATCGCCTGATAGCCTCCGAGCGGCCGACCAAAAATCTGGCGGTCATTGGCATAGTCGCGCGCCATCGTCAGGCAGGCATCGGCCGCGCCGACCGCTTCAAATGCAGCCTGCACCGCCGCCTGATCGATCAAACGATCTAGCTTGCCCGTACCCGGCATTGGTTCCGCAACGGCATCCGCAAAATCGATCCGGTAATGCGGGCGCAGCTGGTCAAAGCTCTCGAGCCTGGTGCGCGTCACTGCGCTCTGCTGCAGTTCGACAAGCGCGAAGCCGCCGTCAGCGACTAGAACCACCGCAATATCGGCAAATTCCGCATCGGCGACCGGAGTCTTGCTGCCATTGAGCTTTCCATTTTCAAGCCGTGTACCGGTCGCAAATACCGGTCCCGGACCCTCGGCATGGCCAAATGTTGCAATAGCCTCACCCGACGCGAGCTTTGGCAGCCATTTCGCCTGTTGTGCCTTGCTACCGGCCAGATGAATCGCCTCTGCCGCCAGCACAATCGAGCTCATGAAAGGTACTGCGGCATTGGCCCCACCCAGTGCCTCCATGATGACTCCGAGATCGAGCGCACCGAGTCCCAAACCGCCATGTTCTTCGGATATGGTTACGCCAAGGAAACCCATCTCCGCCAGCTTTCGCCACAGCGGTTCATCCCATTGCGCATCCGAATCGATAAGCGTGCGCAAGCGGTCAAAGGGTGTCATGTCGGCCAGAAGCGCTCGCGCTTGCTCACCGAGCATTTTTTGTTCATCGTTGAGATCAAAATTCATAGAGGGACTTGCTCTGTTGTTATAGAATGTGTCATAGCGAGTTGTATAACTAGGTCAACCATGAGAACGGCCTCCGGAGGATTAAAGTGCATGCAATATGAAACCATAATAGTCGATGTCGCCGACCATATCGCGACGATCACTTTAAACCGGCCAGAGGCTATGAATAGCTTCACGCGGCAGATGATGGACGAATTCGAACATCTGTGGAAGTGGGTCGCGAACGAAGATGACATCCACTGCTGTGTCATACGCGCTGCACCGGGTAAAGCCTGGTCGACCGGTGTCGATGTCAAGGAATCGCAAAAGCCGGGCGGCACCGTCGTCGATCTTGACAATATCTGGCACTGCGAGGATCCGGGCAATTATCTGGGTCCCAAGTCGATGAATTGCTGGAAACCGATCATCGCCGCCGTCCACGGCATGGCCGCAGGCGGAGCCTTTTACTGGCTCAACGAGAGCGACATCATCATCTGTTCCGAGGACGCGACTTTTTTCGATCCGCATGTCACCTACGGCATGACCAGTGCGCTGGAACCCATCGGCATGACCTATCACATGCCGCTGCACGACGTTTTGCGCATGGTCTTGCTTGGCAATGACGAGCGCATCGGTGCCGGAACTGCGCTGCGTATCGGCTTGGTCAGCGAAATCGTGACGCTGGATGACCTGTGGCCGCGCGCGCAGGAACTGGCTGCCACGATTGCTGCGAAACCGCCGGCGGCCACGGCAGGTTCGGTCAAGGCGATTTGGGAGTCCCTCGATCTGCCACGCAGCGTCGCCCTGCAGCACGGACTGAAATATTGTCAGATCGGCAATCCGGTGGGTGTGCCGCAGGTGGACCGGGCGGCTCTTATGGCTGACAAGGCGAAAAAATTCACAATCCGCTGACGGACACCTCCTTGCCGACCGGCAGAAGGCTACGACCAATTAAAACCGAACGAAAAGAACAAGGAAACAGGCAAGCATGTCGATTCTCTATGACGACGCCCAACAGTCGATAGCGAATGAATCCCGGCGCGTGCTCGAGGCGCGTGTCAGCAAGGATGAGCTTTTGCCCTTGCTGGAATCCACTGGCCAGTATCACAAAGGTTTTTGGAATACGGCGAAAGAACAGGGCTGGACGGCGCTGGCCCTGCCCGAAGAATATGACGGGCTGGCCCTAGGTCTGGTTGAGCTAGGGCTGATCGCGCATCAGGCTGGCCGCACGCTAAGCGGCGCACCCTTTCTGACCTCCAGCTTCGGCGCGGCCAAGGCAATAGAACTCTATGGGTCAGATGCGCAGAAATCAAAATGGTTGCCGGGACTTGCCAGTGGTGAAACCATCGGTGCCGTTACGATAGCATCGGGTGCGAATGCCCTTCCCCAGCGGCCGCGAACAAGCTTCGCCAATGACCAGGTCGACGGCATTGCAACCGGCGTTTCGGGCGGTCTCGCCGCTGATATCGCCATTATATTGGCGCAAGGGTCGGGTGGACCAACGCTGATCATCGCCGAACTTGCTGCTGTCGAACGGCAAGCGATCGCAAGTTTCGACAATAGCCGTTGCGTAGCCAATCTCCATTTCAAAGCCACCCCGGCCGAGATTCTGGTCGACGGACAAGGAGCGCGCGATGCCGCCCTGCACATTCTGGCGCTGCAAGCGGTGATCACCGCGCACGAACAAACCGGGGGGGCCGAGTCCCTCATGGAAACCGCGCGCGACTATGCCATAACCCGTCGTGCCTTTGGACAGGTCATTGGTGCCTTCCAGTCGGTGAAACATCGCATAGCCGAACTTTATGCGCTGGTCGAACTGGCCCGCGCCAATTGCATCCACGCGGCATCACAACAAGGCGCAGAGGATTTTATCGCCACAGCAGCAGCGGCACGCCTTTCAGCAACCGAAGCTTATGACACTGCGGCGCGCGATTGCATCCAGATCCATGGCGGTATTGGCGTAACCTGGGAGGCGGGTCTTCACCTTCATATGCGCAGAGCCCGCAGCCTGGCTATCGAACAAGGCAACTCTCTGTTCTGGGAAGATATATTGGTGGATAGCCTGATAGGAGAAGCAGCATGAGCGACATCGAAACCTATCGCAAAAATGCAGCAACCTGGCTTGAAAGCGTCGTGCAGACCTATGGCAAGGCGGCACGCAAGGGCTTATCAGAATCCGAGGATCTTGCGCTCGGTCGCCGCTATCAGAATGCCAAGTTCGAAGCCGGCTATGCCGGGATCAACTGGCCGACCGAATATGGCGGCCAGGGCCTGTCGCATATCGAGAAAGTAACCTTCGAATCGGAGGAAATGAAACACGGCTTCCCGAGCGGCTATTTCGGTATCTCGCTGGGCATGCCCGTCCCGATCCTGATGCAATTTGGTCCCGACCAGGAATTCGCCAAGGAGCGCGTCCTCAAAGCCCTGAAGGGCGAGGAAATCTGGTGCCAGCTATTCTCGGAACCCGCCGGGGGATCCGATCTGGCTGGCCTTCGCACCAAGGCCGAGCCCGACGGCAATGGCTGGAAAATCAACGGCCAGAAATTGTGGACCAGCTGGGCGCAATATAGCGACTATGGCGTGATCGTCGTCCGCACCGACCCGAATGTGCCCAAGCACAAGGGTCTGACCTATTTCTGGGTCGACATGAAGGCGCCAGGCGTCGACGTGCGTCCAATCAAGCTTGCCGGAGGCGACAGCCACGTCAACGAGGTGTTTTTTGATGATGTGAAGATCAGCGACGATCATCGCATGTCGCCGGTTGGCGGCGGTTTTGCCGTTGCCATGGCGACGCTGATGATCGAACGCTATGTCGCGACCGACAGCGCCGGCTTTGGTCCGCATCTCGAACTGTTCATCGACCTGGCCAAGGCCATTGAAATCAATGGCAAGCCGGCAATCGCGGATGGACGGATCCGCCAGCAGATCGCCCGCAACTATGCCATGCGCAGCGGCCTCAACGCGATTACCGCACGGGCGATGCTGATGATGAAAGCCGGGATGACCCCCGGCCCGGAAGGCTCGCTGAACAAACTGGTGTCGGTGCGGTCGCGCCAGAAACTGTCGGAACTGGCGATCGATCTGCAGGGCAGTGAGGGTTTTGCCTATGACGATCACGCCCAGCAAAAGGACAATTGGACGTCGAGCTGGATCAATGCCCCGACCGGACGAATCGCTGGCGGTGCCGACGAAATGCTGCTCAATACGATTGCCGAAAAAATTCTTGGCCTGCCCCAGGACCATCGCCCCGACAAGGGCATTGCCTTCAACCAGATTCCAGCTTGAACATAAGGAAATATATCATGACCGAAGCCTATATCATCGACGCCGTCCGCACCCCTCGGGGCATTGGCAAACCTGGCAAGGGTGCGCTGTCGCACCTCCATCCACAGCATCTTGCCGCCACGGTTTTGAAAGCGCTCAGGGAGCGCAACAATCTCGACACCGCCAGTGTGGACGATATCATCTGGTCGACCTCGACCCAGAAGGGCAAGCAGGGCGGCGACATGGGCCGGATGGCCGCGCTGGCCGCCGGCTATGACACCAAGGCATCGGGAACCACGCTCGACCGCTTCTGCGGCGGCGGCATCACCTCGGTGAATTTTGCCACCGCGACGGTGATGTCTGGTATGGAAGAATGCGTCATCGCCGGTGGCACCGAGATGATGAGCTACACGGCCCAGGTTGGTGCCGAAGAAGCGGATGCCGGGATCAAGCCACTCGGCATGGGCTCGGGCAATCCCGCGCTCGACGCCATTCATCCGCAATCGCATCAGGGTGTATGCGGCGATGCGATCGCGGCGCAGGAAGGCATCAGCCGCGAGGCTGTCGATGCGCTGGCGCTGGAAAGCCAGAAGCGCGCCGCCCATGCCATCGCCGAGAACCGTTTCGCCAAATCCCTGATCACGGTCTACAACGAGGACGGCAGCGTCGCGCTCGACCATGAAGAATTCCCGCGCCCGCAAACGACCGCCGAAGGGCTCGCCGGACTGAAGGCGAGCTTTGGTGCGCTGAAGGATTTCGATCTCGGCAATGGCGTGACCTTCGCCAAGCAGATCCAGCGCGTCTATCCGGATCTCGAGTGGGAAGGCGTGCATCACGCCGGCAACAGCTCCGGCGTTGTCGATGGAGCGGCGGCCTTGCTGATCACCTCCAAAGACTATGCTGACAAGCACGGCCTGAAACCCCGGGCGCGGATCGTGGCCTATGCCAATGTCGGCGACTGCCCGACACTGATGCTCAATGCGCCGGTTCCAGCGGCAAAGAAGGTGCTCGAGAAAGCCGGCCTGACCAAGGATGATATCGACGTCTGGGAAATCAACGAAGCCTTTGCCGTGGTTGCCGAAAAATTCATCCGCGACCTCGATCTTGACCGGGCCAAGGTCAATATCAATGGCGGCGCCTGCGCGCTCGGCCATCCGATTGGTGCGACCGGATCGATGCTGATCGGCACGGCCCTTGACGAGCTCGAACGGTCGGGCGGCCGCTACGGTCTGGTGACGATGTGCGCTGCGGGCGGCATGGCACCGGCGATTGTCATCGAACGGATGGTTTAAGAGCCCATCGATCCGACCGGTTCCGTATATCATGAAGGCAATCGAATGAGTGAGATATCAAGTGAAGATCGCCTTGCGATGCGCGATAGCTTTGCCCGACTCCTCGCCGCGCAGGCGGGAGAAAAGGCGCTGCGCGAGACCATGGCAAGCCCACACGGCTTTGACGAGAATTTGTGGCAGTCCATGGCCGAAATCGGCCTGCTCGGATTGATCGTCGACCCCGAATATGGCGGTATCGGCGGTGACGCACAAATATTGGAAGATTTGATGGAGGAAGCGGGCGCGCATCTGTTGTGCAGCCCGTTCCTGTCCACCGCAGTGATGGCAGCCAGCCTGATTTCGGCGTCATCGGACGAAATCCTGAAGACCGCATTGCTCTCCTCGATTTGTGACGGGACAAAAATCTTCGCTGTTGCCGCAACCGGCGAAAATGGCCTCTGGACCAATGAGGACATTTCTGTTGAGGCGCACAAACAGGGGGACGAATGGATTTTGGATGGCTCGGCCTCCTTCGTGCTGCACGTGGAAAAGGCTGATCACTTATTGGTTTTTGCCCGTGCTGACGGGGGCCTTCGGGTGTTCTTGGCTGATCCCGCAACCGACGCTGTCGACGTTCAAAAACTTGCAACCAATGATCCGACCCTGCGATTGTCGAAGCTCATTTTTTCAGGCGCCAATGCTCGGCCTCTTGCCGATGTCGATGAAGCGGCAATTGAAACAGCGCTTGAGCTCGCGAAACTGGCTCAGGCCGGAGAACAGGCCGGAGGGGTAAAACGGATATTCGACATCACCGTGGAATATCTGCGTACCCGCTATCAATTCGGTCGCCAAATCGGCAGCTATCAATCGCTCAAACATATCGCGGCAGACATGCTGATCGAGGTCGAATCGGCAGCTTCCGCTGCCCGGCACGCCGCCAGGATGTTGGCAACCGAATCCCCGGAAGCGAAGACATTTGTCAGTCTCGCTGCCTTCGCCTGCGCCGATGCCTATCGCGACGTTTCTGCGCAGGCCATTCAGCTGCACGGCGGCATCGCCTATACATGGGAACATCCGGCGCATCTGTACTGGCGGCGCGCACGGACCGGATTATGGCTGTTCGGATCGTCGGATCAGCACCGCGAAGCATATCTCACCAGTTTGGAGGCAGCATGATGGTCGGCAAGGCAGCAGTAATTTCCAATGACGGACTCGCAGCAGAAGTGGAAGCCTGGCTCGATGCGCATTGGGATGCGCAAAACCGTCGGGAAAAGGGCACCGATCGTCTGGATGTGAAATCCTGGCTCGGGAAACTGGTCGATGCCGGCTATTCGGTGCCGACCTGGTCAACCGACTGGTTTGGCCGGGGATATAGCAGCAAACAGGCCCGCGTGATTGATGAGATACTGCGATCTCGACACGTCATCGGGCGTTCGCAGGATCGCTATAATCTGGGAGCAGTGACAACCTATCGGCTCGGTAGCGAGCAACTCAAATCCGAACTTTTGCGCGATATGCTGACCGGTGCGCACAGTTGTTTGCTCTATTCGGAACCCAATGCCGGTTCCGATCTTGCCGGAGTGAGGACCAAGGCGGAATGGGTCGCCGGACCGGACGGCGGCGAATATGTGATCAATGGCCAGAAAGTATGGACCTCCAACGCCAAGGAAGCGACCTATGGCATGTTGCTTGCGCGCACCGATTGGGATGTGCCGAAACATGGCGGTATTTCCTTTTTCATTTTCCCGATGAAACAGGACGGCGTGGATATTCGTCCGATCAACCAGATTACCGGCGAGTCCGAGTTCAACGAGATTTTTATCGAAAACGCCCGGGTCCCGGCGCGGAATGTCGTTGGTGAATTGAACGGCGGCTGGAAAGTATTGCAGACCGCGCTCGCCTATGAACGATTGATCATGGGCGAAGGCGCAACCGAAAGGCGCGGCAAGCAGCAATCAAGCCTGCCACCCCTGCTGGAACTCGCGAAAAGACATAACAAACTCAATGATCCGGTGATTCGCCAGAAAATTGCCCAGGCGATCGCCTATCGGCAGCTCAACTCTCTGAACATGAAACGGGCAAAAGACGAGATCATGATCAACGGTTCGTCCTCGCTGATGTCCTTGGGCAAATTGGCCATGTCCCGTATCCAGCATGGAGAAGCGCGGGTTGCGGCGGAAATATTAGGCCCCGCAAGCCTGTTCGATGGGCCGGAATTCAAGGATTCGGCGGACATGAATTTTGATTCTGCCAAAGCCTATATGAACTCGATCGGCGGCGGCAGCGATCAGATCCAGCGCAATATCATCTCCGAACGCATCCTTGGCCTGCCAAGAGAGATTGAAGTCGATCGCAACATGCCGTTCCGGGACGTAAAGTCGGGATAGCGGCTCGGTATTGAGTCTTTCAAAAGCCGAAACCGATGTTCTTTGTCGGTCGTCAGGGCCGGCGACCGACAAAGAATCCCCCTGCAACCAGATGCCTCCGGATCATTGCCTGCTTTGCCCTGTTTGGCTTGATGAGGTCCGAAAACTATCTCTTGTCGGCCAGAGCATCCCGAAAACATTGTTCGAAAATATCCAGCCCTTCATGGATTAGCT
>JAGPVK010000342.1 GCA_018067055.1 Sphingomonadales bacterium
GCGCGGTTTTGTTCGCAGGCACGGCCGCTGGCTGACGCTGGATGTCGCGACGGTCAACCGGATCGACCGGATTTTTGATAATCATGGCGAATGGGTGGTGTTTGTCGCCCGGTTCATCCCCAATATCCGCACCCTGATCTCGGTTCCTGCGGGGCTGTTCGGCATGTCCCACAAACGCTTCATCCTCGCCACCAGCGCCGGCGCGACGGTCTGGAACAGCGCCTTGGTGTTTGCCGGATATCAGCTGCAACAGAATGTCGATGATATCGGGCAATATCTCGGGCCGGTGTCGCTCGGCGTGATTGGTCTGATTCTGGTGATCTATGTCTGGCGGATTATTTTCTGGCGGCCGAAGGAGGATTGAAGCAGACTGGGCTTGGTGGGATGTTGTTGAAGGGCGGTTGGGTTGATGACGGAGTCCACGAGAAAATTCGGGCGAGCAGATCATATATTGACGGCGAGCTTGCTGACGATCCTGTTCAGTATCACCTTGCTGCTATTTTACGGCGACCGGTGGGGCGTAAGCGATGCGGGTCTGGTTGCCTTGCTTGTCATCCCTGCAGCGCTTGGCGGTTTGATGGTCCAACTCGGCGACCCCAATGGCAGCAAGTCCATGCTCGGATGTATCGGCTTCGTTACTGTGGTGCTGGGGATCGCCTTTTTGTTGACTTCTGTGGCCAAAATAGAGGGCCTGATCTGTATCGCGATGATATTTCCTTTATGGATTCCCGCAGCAGCGGTCGGAGCATTGATCAACCGGTGGAATGCCAGAGAGGCAAAGAAGCAAGGCAGGTCCCGGCTGATGTCCGTGGGCTGGGTCGTCCTCCCGGTCGCGTTGCTGGCTGCCGAACAGATGGCACCGCCAGAATGGAACGATTGGGAAGTGTCTCGCGAAAT
The DNA here is from genome assembly GCA_018067055.1 of Sphingomonadales bacterium. Classification (GTDB taxonomy): domain Bacteria; phylum Pseudomonadota; class Alphaproteobacteria; order Sphingomonadales; family Sphingomonadaceae; genus Parasphingorhabdus. The sequence continues at coordinate 898 of JAGPVK010000342.1, forward strand.
CGAAATTGATGCCGGGACAAAGATCATCTGGCCGTTGCTGATCAATATTCCCGCTATCTCCGCCGATGAGGGGACATTCAACCTGACCCAGGATATATTGATGGTGCCTCGCCCAAGCGAAGCGAAAATTCAGCGGGAAAGTGCGGGACTGGTTCGCAAAGCGCAATGGGGCGAAAATATTCGATTTGATGAGGTGGTTTCAGATTTTCAGCAAGGAAAAGCCCTGAGTTGGAACTTCCGTTTTCCCGACGATTCTGTCCAGAAATATACCGATAAACATATTTCACCGGATGGCGACAAGCTGAAAATCATCTCGGGTCGCTACGCGCTCAAGCAAATCGGCCCTGATCGATCCAGGCTGGTTCTGACCACCCGCTACAAAATGCGCAGCCATATGGATTTTTATCTGGGCCTGTGGGGGGAACTGTTGCTTGGCGATGTTCAGGACAATGTCTTGCATATCATAAAGGAACGGGCCGAGAATTCGATCTAGGGGGCCTTGTCGTCATTGCGAGCATAGCGAAGCAATCCAGAGGTCGTGCGCGTGGCTCTGGATCGCCTCGTCGCTTACGCTCCTCGCAATGACGACCAAGAATCGTTTCCCTGCGCAGGGCACCGGAATTGCACTACCCCGCCCGCGGATGCGCATTCTGATAGACATCCAGCAAATGCGCCGCATCCACCGCGGTATAGACCTGCGTCGAACTCAGGCTCGCGTGCCCCAACAATTCCTGCAGGCTCCGCAAATCCGCGCCACCCGCCAGCAGATGCGTGGCAAAGCTGTGGCGCAGGGCATGGGGCGTGGTGGTGTCGGCGATGCCGAGCTTGGTGCGCGCCTGCTGTACCACCCGGCGGATCATATTGGGCGACAGCGGCCCGCCGCGCTTGCCCCGGAACAGGGGCGAACCGTCGATCTTGTCATTCTTGCAGCGGGCGAAATCCTGCGCAATCGGATAGGGGCAGAGATCGATATAATGTTCGATCGCCGCGCGCACCTGCGGCAGCAGCGGCACGATCCGGGTCTTGTTGCGCTTGCCAGTGACCCGCAACGTGTCGGACAGGGGCAGGGCATCGCCGGTCAGGTCGAGCGCCTCGCTGATCCGCAGGCCCGATCCATAAAGCAACAGCAACACCGCCCAGTCCCGCGCCCCGATCCAGTCCTCGCTGGCGCTGTCCTGCGCATCGCCAGCGAGCGCCAATATATCGTCGGGCGAGGCCGGGCGCGGGACACCGCGCTTGACCTTTGGCCCCTTGATCTTCGGGATCTGTGCCTCGTCGCCGCCGACATGTTTCAGAAACGCCCGCAGCGCCGACAATTCCCGTGCCGCGCTGTTGTTGGTCAGGCCGTCTCCGCGCCGGAATGCCAGATAGGAGCGGATATCCGCCTGCTTGAGCGCCTTGATCTCCGCCGCGCCGACACCGCCGCCGATATGCTCCATCAGAAAGCCACAGAAACGCTCGGCGGTGATCACATAAGCGCGCACCGTATGCAGCGACCGCCGCCGGTCATCGCGGAGATAGGCGGCAAAGTCGTTGATGATGGTTTGACTGGTATCGGCCATAAAACCCGTTCGTGCTGAGCCTGTCGAAGCATGGCGTCTATCCACCCTTCGACAGGCTCAGGGTGAACGGAAATGGTTTAGCAGACCCGGAATCAAAGTCCAAACATCCTCTCCCGCAAGCGAAGAGGATGTCAGAGCGCGATAATCTTCGGCAACAAGGCATCAAGCAACGGCATGCCTTTCGGCTGGGTGGTCAGATGACCATCGCACAGGTCGACGAACCCAAGCCCAGAGAGCTTTTCC
>JAGPVK010000343.1 GCA_018067055.1 Sphingomonadales bacterium
TCATGTTGTGGCTGGTGGCAACCACGACCGGTATCACCGTTGCTATCGGCATCATTTTTCTGATCATTCTCATGGCCTATCTGAGCTATGCCTATCGGGCGGAACAGACGCAGCCAGCGGGGGCCAGTGCCCTGCATGAAAAGGCCGAGGCGCTGGAGATTTCGGACACACATCTGCACGACGCGCAACCGCTGTGGCGATCAATATTGGTGCTGGTCTTCGGTATCATCCTGATCGTGCTCGGCGGGCGATGGCTGGTCGATGGCGCAGTGGAGCTGGCGCGGCTGATCGGCATGAGCGAAGCGGTGATCGGTTTGACGGTAATCGCCATCGGGACCTCCTTGCCCGAACTCGTAACCTCGGTGATTGCTGCCTATAAGGGCGCAAGCGCGGTCGCATTGGGCAATGTGCTGGGCTCCAATATCTTCAACCTGCTGCTGATCGGCGGCGTCACGGCGATCATCGCTCCTGGCACTATCCCGAGCGAAATTACAGGTTTCGGACTTCCAGTGCTTATCGCAGCGTCCATTTTGCTTTTGATATTTGCCGCAACCGGGCGACGGATCACGCGCCGGGAAGGCGGAATATTGCTCGTCACCTATCTCGTGCTGCTGGTCTATAATATCGTGGCAGTTTGAATCAGGCGTTGCAATTTCGAGAATCTGTCCCTAAATAGCAGCCATCCCAACATTGTTAGATTTGAAGGGGCTGGCGCCAGATGGGGCCGGTAGCCAAAGTCTTGCATTTGGAAATGGAGCTAATTTGACTGATATCGCAACCCTGACCAACCTGATCAAGCCGGAAGCTGATGCTCTGGGCTTTGAACTGGTGCGGGTGCAGTTCGTATCCGGCTCGGACGAGCCGACCCTGCAGATCATGGCCGAGCGTCCGGAAACCGGGCAGCTGGGCATCGATGATTGTGCGGCTTTGTCCCGGCGCATATCGGCAAAATTCGATGCGCTGGAAGAAGAGGGCCGCGATCCGATCGACTATGCCTATCGGCTGGAAGTCAGCTCTCCGGGGATTGACCGGCCGCTGACGCGGGCTGGCGATTATGCCAATTGGGCCGGATATGAAGCGCGCATCAGCCTGATCGAGGCGGTGGCTGGCAAGAAACAGCTGCGCGGCCTGCTGGAAGGCATAGAAGGCGATATAATAAAGATTGACGATCGTGAGACGGGCAGTCAGGAGACGCCCCTTACGAATGTCCATAAGGCAAAATTGATTCTGACAGACGCACTGATCGCTGCAACCGTTCCGGTTTCGGTTGATGGGGCGGATGAAATCGAAGAACAGACTTTAGAAGAACAGGAAGACTAATCATGGGCAGTGCTATTTCAGCCAATAAAGCCGAGTTGCTCGCTATCGCGACCGCCGTTGCGACGGAAAAGATGATCGACAAGGCGATTGTGATCGAGGCGCTGGAGGAAGCGATCCAGAAAGCGGCGCGCGCGCGTTATGGTGCCGAGAATGACATTCGCGCCAAGTTTGACGTCAACACCGGCGATTTGCGCCTGTGGCGCGTTGTTGAAGTGGTTGATGAAGTCGAAGATTATTTCAAGCAGGTCGATATCAAGCAGGCTGAAAAGCTGGAGCCCGGCTCCAAGGTTGGTGATTTCATCGTCGATCCGCTGCCGGAAGTCGATCTCGGCCGGATCGATGCGCAATCCGCCAAGCAGGTTATTTTCCAGAAGGTCCGCGACGCAGAACGCGAGCGGCAATTTGAAGAATTCAAGGATCGTAGCGGCGAAATCATCACTGGTGTGGTGAAATCGGTCGAATTTGGCCATGTGGTCGTCGACCTGGGCCGCGCCGAAGGCGTCATCCGCCGTGACCAGCAGATCCCGCGCGAAGCCGCACGGGTTGGTGATCGCGTCCGTTCGCTGATTCTGGATGTGCGCCGCGAGAACCGCGGACCGCAGATTTTCCTGTCCCGCGCCCATCCTGATTTCATGCGGCTGTTGTTCGCTCAGGAAGTGCCGGAAATTTACGACGGCATCATCGAGATCAAGGCCGCTGCCCGTGATCCTGGCTCTCGCGCCAAGATCGGTGTGATCAGCCACGACAGCTCGATTGATCCGGTTGGTGCCTGCGTCGGTATGAAGGGTAGCCGTGTGCAAGCCGTCGTGCAGGAAATGCAGGGTGAAAAAATCGATATCATCCCGTGGTCGGAAGATATTGCGACATTCGTTGTCAACGCCTTGCAGCCCGCGACCGTTAGCCGTGTGGTTATTGATGAGGAAGAAGGCCGGATCGAAGTCGTTGTTCCTGATGACCAGCTGAGTCTGGCCATTGGTCGTCGCGGCCAGAATGTCCGATTGGCTTCGCAGCTGACTGGTCTGGCGATTGATATCATGACCGAAGCGGATTCGAGCGAAAAACGGCAAGCCGAATTTGCCGCGCGGACCGAGATGTTCCAGGAAGATCTGGACGTCGATGAAACCTTGTCGCAGTTGCTAGTCGCCGAAGGCTTTAGCGAGCTGGAAGAAGTCGCCTATGTTGCACCGGAAGAAATTTCCAGCATCGAAGGCTTTGACGAAGAACTGGCTGCCGAACTGCAAAATCGCGCGCTTGAAGCGCTGGAACGTCGTGAAGCGGCTGCGCGAGAAAAACGCACCGAACTGGGCGTCGAGGATGCCATTGCCGAATTGCCGCATCTGACCGAAGCCATGCTGGTGACGCTCGGTGAAGCAGGGCTGAAGACGCTCGACGATGTTGCCGATCTCGCGACCGACGAACTGGTTCTGAAACGCAAATCGGAACCGCGCCGCCGCAATGACAATCGCAAGCCCGAACCGGATGGTGTCTTGGCCAAATATGGTCTGACCGAAGAGCAGGGCAACGAAATCATCATGGCCGCGCGTGCGCACTGGTTTGAAGAGGAAGACGAGCCAGCGGCGGAAGCTGTCGAAGAAACCGGGGAGGACGCAGATGCGGAAGCCCCCCAATGAGACGCGGTCTAAACCTCTAGATCAAGCGCCATATCGTAAATGCATTTTGACTGGGGAAAGCCTTCCTCAGGAGGAATTGATGCGTCTTGCGATGGGGCCCGATGGTCAAATTGCACCGGATGTCCGCGCGAAAGCACCGGGTCGCGGCGCATGGATCGGGGTTGATCGTGCCGTGCTGGAAACCACGCAGGCAAAAGGGCAGCTGAAAGGCGCGCTGGCAAGGGCATTCAAAACCGGACAGTTCGATATTCCGGACAATCTTCCGGAGATGCTTGAATCGGCGCTGGAACGCTCCACTTTGGACCGGTTGGGTCTGGAGGCACGCGGCGGTACGCTGCTCACCGGCTCGGAAAAGATCGAAACCGCTGCGCGTCAAGGTGATCTCAATATGCTCCTCCATTCGTCCGATGCCGGACGTGATGGATGCGCCAAACTGGATCAGGCCTGGCGGGTTGGCAGCGACCGGGAAGGTGAAAATATTCGCGGGTTAATATTGCCGGTGGACCGGCAGGGGCTTTCTGTGGCATTGGGCCGCCAGAATGTGGTGCATATCGGTATTACCGACAAGCGCGCAGCGGGGCGGATTTCGCACAGCCTGAAGAGATGGCTTCACTTTATCGGTTCTGATAAAGTCGATGATGATGCCGAAAAGAAAGTTGCGTGATCCGGTTGAGAAACGCTGGATAAGATATTGCAGTAATTACTATTTTAAGGATTAAGTCTGTTCGATGAGTGAAGATACAAAAGATACGCCAAAACCTGCACGCAAACCCCTTGGGTTGAAGCGGTCGGTTGAGCCTGGCGAAGTCAAACAGACGTTCAGCCACGGACGCACCAACAAGGTTGTGGTCGAAGTCAAACGCAAGAAGCTCGTCGGCAAGCCCGGCGCACAGGAAGCGGCGAAGGAAATCGTCAAGGAAACACCTGTGCCCGCTCCGGCACCAGCGCCGAAACCTGCTCCGAAGAAGCAGCCAGTCGCTCCCAAAGCGGATGATGGCCTGACTCGTCAGGAATTGCAGGCCAAGCTGCTGCGCGAGGCAGAAGAGGCTCGCCTTGACGCCATGCAGGAAGCGCGCAAACGCGACACGCGTGAAAAGAAAGAGCAGACTGCTGAAGAGAAAAAGCGGGCTGAGGAAAATCGCAAGGCCGAAGAAGAGCAGGCTCGCAAGGCTCAGGAAGAAATTGCTGCAGCGGAAAAAGCCGCCGCCGAGGCGCCTGCTGATACCGAAGCCGCGCCTGCGGCTGCGGCTGCAACCGCTGAAACACCCGCTGTCAAAAGCGATGCCCGGCCACCGGCTCGTAAATTCACGCCCGTGGAAGCGCCAAAACGCGCCAAGCCTGAAAAGGAAAAGGAAAAGCAGAAGGTCGGACGCGACGATCGCAACGATCGTCGCCAGTCGGGCAAGCTGACCGTCAACCGCGCGCTGCGCGGAGAAGATGGCGCTGCACGCGCCCGTTCGCTGGCTGCGCTGAAACGCGCACGCGAAAAGGAAAAACGGGCCCAGCGGTCCGGTCGTCCAAGCGAGCCACGCGAAAAGCAGATCCGCGACGTTATCGTGCCGGAAGCCATTACCGTACAGGAACTGGCGAAACGTATGGGCGAAAAGGGTGCGCAACTGGTCAAGTCCCTGTTCAATATGGGGTCGATGGTTACCGTCCATCAGACGATTGATCAGGATA
>JAGPVK010000382.1 GCA_018067055.1 Sphingomonadales bacterium
GTGGATCATCTTTCCGACCGTGGAACAGCTTGCCTAGATCTTCGGCCCGTTGCGGCCGCGCGATCTTGAATCCCTGAATTTCGTCGCATCCCGAAACGCGCAGCAAATCCAGCTGGGCATCATTTTCAACCCCTTCGGCAACCACGCGCATGTCCAGCGAATGCGCTAGGTGGGCGATGGTCCCGATGATTGCGCGGTCTGCCGCGCTATGTTCGATGCGCGAAATGAAGGTACGATCTATTTTGAGACAATTGGCCGGCAGGTCTCTCAGATATTGCAGGGAGGAATAGCCAGTGCCGAAATCGTCGATCGAGATGCCAACGCCATGGCTGCGGATGCGCTGAAGCGTCGCTCTGACTTCTTCATTATTGTCGATCAGCAATTCTTCGGTGATCTCGATGGTGATCTTTGATGGGTCGATGCCATTGGCTTCGATATTGGCCAGCAGTTCATCGCAGATATTCTGATTCTGAAATTGTCGCGGAGAAACGTTGATTGCAACGCGCGGTAGATCAATGCCCTGGTCTGCGTAGGACTTAATTTCGCGGCACACTTCGCCGATGACCCAGTTGCCGAGAATATCCATAAGTCCGCTTTCATCGGCAACCCGGATGAACTGGATCGGCAGCAAGCGTCCCCGGCGCGGATGATCCCATCTGATCAGGGCCTCCAGACCGACATATTCGAGAGTCTTGGCGTCGACAATTGGCTGATATTCGAGCGCAAACTGATGGTCATTGAAGGCGTCGCGCAATTCGTTTTCGAGTGCGGCGTCGGCCTGGGCAATTTCGTTCATGTCTTCCGAGAAAAACCGGTGACAGTTTCGGCCATTGGCCTTGGCATCATACATGGCAAGGTCTGCCATACGCAGAACTTCTTCATATTCATCGCCATCGCTCGGGATCAGGCTTACACCGATCGAAGCACTGATAATCTGGCCCACACCGGAAATCGCATAGGGTTCGTTTATCGCCTTCAGAATTTTGGTGCAGCGCGAATTGATCGAATCGATATTCTCAAATTTGCTCAAAATGACGGCAAACTCGTCACCGCCGATGCGCGCGGCAAAATCCTCCGGACCGATAACCTTGGAAATGCGTTCTGCAACTTCGCGCAGCAGCGCGTCACCACTATGATGACCGCGGGTATCATTGATGATCTTGAAGCGATCCAGATCGAGCAACAGGAGAGCGGCTTCGCTGTTCGCTTTCTTGCAATTTTCGATGGTGGATTTGACATTCTCGGCAAGCAACACTCGATTGGGAAGGCCGGTCAGCATGTCATGCAATGCCAGGTGCGTTCTATGTTCTTCGGCAAATTTGCGGGCAGTGATATCAACTGCGGTTGTCAGAACGCCAATCGTTTCACCCTTGTGATTGAGCAGTGGCGATTTGTTGCAGTGAAAAATCAGATCGACGCCGTCGCTAGTGATTTTCTCTTCATAATGCGGAATGGCCAGGCTTGATTTCAGCACCAGAGCATCCCGCCGGCGGGTGTTGGCTGCCAGAGTAGGATCGAAATTATCGGCAAAATCCGTGCCCACCATTTCATCCGGATCCTTGTCAAACAAGGCAGACTGATAGGCATTTGTAAACAGGCATTTCCCCGAACGATCTGTCGCATTGATCATGATCGGAATTGTGTCGATAATTTGCTCAAGCATGCTTTTGCCCGGTGTGCCTTCGGTGGACTTCGTTGAATCCGACGCTGCATGCTTGCGGCCAATTTCCGATGCGCGCCTGCGCAGGGTCACGGCTTTGTTGCTTTGGGTCAGCAGCGACAGCGCGCGACTGCAGAATTCGACATGGGAGACCGGGCTTTGCAGGAAGTCGGTGGCGCCTGCATCAAGAGCGGCCAGGCGACATTCTCGGTCCTGGTGAGCGGTGATGACAATGGCAGGAATCTCGTTGGCGCCGGGCATCATCCGGACTTTCCGGATGAATTCCGCACCGTTCATCTGGGGCATTCGATAGTCGACGACCATCAGATCCGCTTTGTTTTCTCGCAGCCAATCCAATGCCTCGACAGGATCTGCATAGGTGACGGCGGAATATTTTTCCCCCATCAACGTCACAAACTGGGCATAGATCCTCAGGTTCGTTGGTCGATCATCGACTATCAAAACGCGCGTGTTCATAAATTTATGCACTACAGGCCGATGTTCAAGATAAGGTTAACGTCGATTCAAGGGTTCATTTTTCTGTTTTTTGGCAGATTTGTGCCCGATATTGTGCTCGAGTTTCTCCACAGACGCTGAGTGGGCAGATGTCAGCCAGGGACAGCGGCCAACCTGATTGTCTCGTGTCGACGAAGGTGCGACGCATAAGGATGTCATGTCGGAAAATCATTGGTCGGGAAGAGAGGATTCGAACCTCCGGCCCCTGCGTCCCGAACGCAGTACTCTACCAGACTGAGCTACTTCCCGATCCATTTGCATTTTCACGCGCAAAGGACGTGCTGGGCAGCTTATATGACAGAGGGAATTGCGGTTCAAGTCATAGGTCGGCGGTGCAGTGGGTCAGGCTTGCACCAGGCCAGCGGAAATAAGACCCAGAATAGAACAGGCCGGTTGAGCATATCGACCGACAGGTCTAGCATCGTCGATGATGAAATTGGAGATTGATCGCTTGATTCCCGGACAACATTACGAGCAGCAATATCTCGACCTCATGCGGCAGATCTGGACGCGCGGGGATGAACGCATCGACCGCACCGGTGTCGGAACGCGGGCTGTTTTCGGCGTTACCATGCGGTTTGATCTGGCCGAGGATGTTGTCCCTCTGCTGACGACCAAACGTGTTTTCTGGAAAACGGCGACGCGGGAAATGCTCTGGTTCCTCACCGGCGATACCAATATCCGAGAGTTGGTGAAGCAGAAAGTGCATATCTGGACCGACTGGCCGCTCGACAAATATCGCAAGGAAACCGGTGAAGATATCGACCGGGATATATTCGAACAGCGGATTATTGACGATGAGGCATTTGCTTTGCGGTGGGGGGATCTTGGCCCGGTCTATGGCAAGCAATGGGTCGACTGGCCACGATACACACCTGCAGGTGAGGGGCTTTTCCGCCGCGAGGAAAAAGGCATCAACCAGATCGCCGCGCTGATCGAGGGAATCAGGAAAAATCCCGGTTCTCGGCGTCATATTTTTACCGGATGGAATGTCGCTGAGCTGGACCAGATGGCGTTACCGCCGTGCCACAAGACGTATCAATTCTATGTTTCTGGCGGCAAACTGTCGGGGCTGCTCTATCAACGCAGTTGCGACCTAGGACTGGGCTTTGCGTTCAATGTCTTTTCGGCTGCGTTGCTGATCCGGATGATCGCGCAGCAATGTGACCTGGAACCCGGGGAACTGGTCTGGAACGGCGGCGATGTGCATCTTTATCTCAATCATGCTGATCTGGTGGAAGAGCAGCTTGCACGAAAACCATCGGGTGCCCCGAAACTGAAGATTCTGCGAAAACCGGAGTCGGTGTTTGATTACGATATTGGCGATTTCGAGGTGCAGGATTATCATCCGCAATCGCATATTTCTGCGCCGGTCGCGGTTTGAATCAGAAAAAGGGCAGGGAGATTGACCTAGTTTGGTTTCTGTAATATTGTAACAGGCAGTTGAACGAATATTGCAGCGCAACAATTGCGCGATTCTTGCTGGAGAGGCCCGATGGCTGACGAAAAAACCAAAAGCAATTTGCCGCCGCTGACCCTGCACATACCCGAACCGAAATTCCGGCCGGGTGATATGGTTGATTATAGCGATCTGGAAATCCCGCAAGCCGGTGCGCAGGCACGACCCGATATCCATACCGCTCCGAAAGATAT
>JAGPVK010000377.1 GCA_018067055.1 Sphingomonadales bacterium
CGTCAGGAATGCCCAGCTTCTGCTGGCAATAGAGCACCTGCACAGCGAAAGCTTCGTTGAGCTCCCACAGGCCGATATCGTCCATCTTAAGGTCGAAACGCTCGAGCAATTTGGGGATTGCGAAGACCGGACCAATGCCCATTTCGTCTGGCTTGGTGCCAGCAACAGCCATGCCGACATAGCGACCCAGCGGATTGAGCCCGGCTTTCTCTGCCGCCTTTGCTTCCATGATTACACTAGCAGCACTACCATCGGACAGCTGCGAGGCATTGCCTGCAGTAACGATATTGTCTGGTCCGAGAACCGGCTTGAGCGACTGCAGGCCTTCAAGGGTGGTCGAAGGGCGGTTGCCTTCATCCTTGTTGATCGTGACCTCGACATGGGAAATTTCTTTGGTTTCCTTGTCCTGCACGCCCATGGTTGTGGTTACTTCGACAATTTCAGCGTCAAAATAGCCAGCTTCCTGAGCGGCTGCCGTGCGCATCTGCGACTGCAGGGCATATTCATCACAGGCTTCGCGGCTGATCCCGTAGCGCTTGGCGACCACTTCGGCCGTCTGCAGCATCGGCATGTAAATATCGTCATGCATCTTCATCAGTTCGCGATCCGGCTGCACCCGCATTTCCGCTGTCTGCACGGTCGAGATCGAGTCCTGCCCGCCGCCGACAACCACATCCATCATGTCGAGCGTGACTTGCTTGGAAGCCGTCGCAATTGCCATCAGGCCCGACGAGCATTGCCGGTCGATGGTCATGCCGGGCACTTCAATCGGAAATCCTGCCCGCAGCGCAACCTGACGAGCGAGATTGCCGCCCTGTGATCCCTGCTGCAGCGCGCTGCCCCAAACGACATCGTCAATCGTGCCGGGATCGATGCCGGCCCGTTCTACGGCAGCCTTTGCTGAATAATGACCGAGCGTCGCGCCGGTTGTGGTATTGAAGGCACCCTTATAGGCTCGGCCAATCGGTGTACGAGCGGTGGAAACGATGACTGCATCACGCATGATGAAATTCCTTTATGATTGATTTCAGAGTCGAATTTTGGCGCTATTGTCCCCGTTAATCGGGCAATTAACAAGGCATTTTTTAAAGGCGGCGATGCCGCTACGGAACGCTAGTCCTTGCCCGCGAGCACAGCAAAACCACCTTCGGGATAGGGCATGATCATCTCGCCGTCGGGAGCGGAGGTGAAGGTGGTCTGTGTGGGATACGCAAATTCCAGACCTTCTTCATTGAACGCCTGTAGAATCGCCAGCCCGATTATATGGCGTCCTTGATAAACCACATCATATTCACTGCTCATAATGTCAAAATCCAGTTCGAAGTTGATCGAACTGTCACCAAAGCCGACAAATCCGCAACGCACGAACACGGCATCATTGTCTTCGACAATCTTTTTGAGCAGGCTCGGTATCCGGCGCGCATCATCAGGCTTTGTCTGATAGATGACACCGATGCCAAAGCGCGTCCGCCGCCTAGCCAGGCGAGTCATGTTGACGATTTCCTTGTCCAGCAAATTGGTATTGGAAATAATGATTTCTTCGCCGGTAATAGCGCGCAAGCGAGTGCTTTTCAGACCGATTTTCTCGATCGTTCCGACCGTGGTGTCGTAGCTGATCGTTTCCCCCCGGCGGAACGGCTTGTCGAAAATGATCGAAAGTGCCGCAAACAGATCGGAAAAAATGCCCTGAGCGGCGAGACCAATGGCGATGCCGCCGACACCCAGGCCAGCAATCAAACCGGTTACATTCACGCCCAGATTGTCCAGAATCATGATCGCAGCGATCGCGAAGAGCACGAAGGTGACCAGCAAGCGAATCAGGGTCATCGCATTTTCCAGCGTTTCATGCTGATCGGGATCCTGCGAAGTCCGACGAACAATCAGACCGAGAATGACTTCCCGAAGCCAGATGGCAACCTGGATCACCACTGATATCGTGAACAATACATGCACCACCCGGTCGAAACTGGATGGCGCGCTGGCAAAGTTCACGACCAGTTCGGCCGACACCATCAGCATGAAAAACTTGCTGGTGCGCGCGATCGCCGTGCCGATGATCGTGCGATAACCGGTCAGCCCGCTATTGTTGCGAACATAGCGCGCGCCAAGCCGCTTGATCGCACCGAGCAGAAAAAATATTGCGGTACCGATGACGACCGCGAAAATAAGTTCCACATAATGGTCGGTCAGCCATCGAGAGCCGTCCACGGTTACGCGTTGGATGGAGCTACCGATATCCGGCATGGTCGGCACAAGGGGGGCATCTGTTGTTTTTGTCATAGCCCTCCAGCTAGGGAGAAGAACCGGAAATAACAACCCGTCGGATCTGCCACATTACCGTCCACGCTAGGGATTTCCGGATTTCTGCGCCCCGATCAGAAACTCCACATTGCCCTTCGGCCCGGTGATTGGACTTTCGGTCATTCCCATTATGTCCCAGCCGGATGCAATCAGCCAATCTCGCACCTTTTCGCAGGCCGCCTGGCGAACCGCTTCATCCCGCACAACACCCCCCTTGCCGACTTCGCTACGCTCAGCCTCAAATTGCGGCTTTACCAGCGCGACCAGCAGGGCCCTGTCTTTCGCGAAATTAAGCGGCCGTTCCAGAACTTTGACCAGTGAAATGAAGCTGGCATCGCAGACGATTATGTCGATTTTTTCGGGTATATGCTGCTCGGTGAGAATCCTGGCGCTGGTTTGCTCATGCACTACCACCCGCTGGTCCTGCCGCAGTTTCCACGCAAGCTGGTTGGTGCCGCTATCCACGGCATAGACTTTTTCCGCGCCACCGGTCAGCAACACATCGGTAAAACCGCCGGTACTGCTGCCGACATCCATCGCGATCATGCCGCTTACATCTATATCAAAATGTCGCAGGGCATGCTCGAGCTTGATACCACCGCGAGACACCCAGGGATGGTCTTTCCCCTTGAGTTCTATCACCGCATCGCTCGCTATCTTGTGACCCGGCTTGTCGATTTTCTTGCCGGCTACGGTCACCAGACCCGCCATGATATAGGCTTGCGCCTTGGCGCGGCTCTCGGCGAGGCCGCGATCCGCCAGTATCTGGTCAACGCGTTGCTTAGCGACTTTGGGATCGGACCGGGACATTGGAAATCAGGACTAGCCTAGCGCTGCGCTTTTGGCCATATTCCTTTGCAATGAGAATCACTTATACCCCCCTGTTCGTTTCCTTGGCCTTGCTCGCACTGTCAGCATGTTCAACCGCGCCACCAGAACCGGCCCCGGCACCGCAACCGGCGAAACCCATCGCAACGCCCGCACCGGCACCGATGCAGCCGAAGGGGGAATGGATTGACTGGCCGATCACTCCCGGCGCCTGGGCCTATCGAAAGGATGGTCGCGGCTCACTGGCACTATTCGGCGAGGCCGACCGAGACGCAATTTTCATCATCCGCTGCGATCATTCGCGTCGGCAATTATTTCTGTCCCGGGCCGGTTCGGTTGGCCAAAATGCTAAGATGGTTTTGCGGGCCAGCGCGGGCATGGCATCCTACCCGGCTGTCAATAGTGGTGGAACACCGGCATATACGGCTATTTCGGTATCGCCCGGCGATATCATGATGGACCGCATTGCCTATAGCCGCGGCCGCTTTGCAGTCGAAACCAGCGGATTGGAATCTTTAGCCATTCCTGCCTGGCCGGAATTCAGTCGTGTGGTGGAAGATTGCCGAAACTGATCCGCTCGTCATCAGGCCGGAACGCGCAATTGTGACAGCAAAATAAAAAAATTCAAGACTTGTTCGCGAGTCGAATTTGATTCAAATCTAGATCGTCGAACAGCGGAGAAGATTTCAATGCAACAGTTCGTATTACATTCACAAGCGAAAGGAGGTGGTCCGATGTCTCATGGTTCAGCACAGGGGTCGGAAAAATCCGTTCGGGGGGCATCTCTGATTTAGATATCAGGCTACCCGGCAGCGGCACTTCCTACCGCTGACCCATGTTCAGAGGCTGTTGATCCTGCGGGATCGGCAGCCTCTTTTCATTTCTTCCAATCGGAATTTTCGAGATATTCTTCGCGGATCATGAAATCGCGAATACCGGTGCGCACTTCGCGTGAAAATTGGATGAGCGCCACAGACAGCAAAATGACGGCGATGATGAAAGCGCTGGCAACAATTTGCGCCAATGCCGGATGACTGGTCAGCCCCATCACAAACAGCAATCCGATCAACACACAAACAACAATGGAACTCACCACACTGAGGTAAATGGCGCTGTTCACATATTTGATGCGCAATTGCAGATCGCGGAGTTCATGGACGCATAATATATGCTCTTCTCCTTCAGTTTCGAGATAGCGATCCTGCATGATCCGGGCCCGGTCAATGATCCGCTCCAGTCGACCAGTAAAAATATTGAGCATCCCTCCCAGAGCGACCAGCAGAAATGCCGGAGCCATCGCCGTTTGCAGCACGGTGACGATATCTGTTTTTGCCAATTCCGGTAGCACAGAAATCATATCTTCATCCTGATTCTGACGGTCAGACCGTTCGCCGGATTCTCGTCCCATAACGCCAGGCCGAACCGTTCCGCATCGGCTCTGGCGCGATCCAGAATGCTTTCCGGCACATCATCGCTGGCAAAAATCTGGTCGGCTCGTCCCAGCAACCGCGCTTGCCGCAAGGTCAGATCATCAGGGTCAGCGCTGGTCAGCATTATATCCTCAACCTCGGACAGGTCCTCTGCGAAAGGCATCGATAGCCATGTTTCGAGATTGGCTTCCGAGCCTTCGGACAGCACATCGAGGGCGCCGCCAGGATCCAGTGCAGTGTCAATCGCCTTTCGGCGCTGGACACCATCTGGCCAAATCTGCTTGATCCGGTCCCGCGCAGCAGCAAGACCGCTGGCCAGGCCGCCGAGATTTCCAGGGACCAAACGCTCCAGTCTTTGGCGCAGGGATTTGGCAAGACCCGCCGAAGCCCCCCCGGTGCCAATCGCAATCAATACCGGGTCGCGGTCAATGATCGCCGGCGTGGTGTAATCACACAAGGCTGACCGGTCGACGGCGTTGACCAGCAGACCTCTCGCCTTGAGACGTTCTACCGCTGCCAGCGCATCGTCCTCATTCTCCAGCGCGACCACCGCAAGAGCGACATCCGCCGCCGCTTCATCATCGACAATGACGGCTCCTGCGCGTTCATATAACCGTCTTTTGGCGTCTGCCATTTCTCCTGTGCCGAGCAGAATGACCTTTCGTCCGGAAAGGTTCACAAAGATCGGCAGCTGGTTCATTTCAACCAGTCGGGCACATGTTCGGCAGCCATGATCGTCGCCGGCTCGATCCGTTCGGCGACCACCGCATAGCGATCACCATCGACCAATACTTCAGGCACCAGAGGTCGGCTGTTATAGGTGTTGGCCATGGTCGCGCCATAGGCTCCGGCGGTGCGGAATATCCCCAGATCATCGGTCTGGACCCGGTCGACGACACGTTCCTTGGCAAATATGTCGCTGCTTTCGCAAATCGGACCGACGATCGACGCAACCATTGTCTCGCCATTCGGTTCAACCGCTTCAAAATCATGCCATGCATCATAGATGGCCGGTCGCATCAGATCATTCATCGCCGCATCGACAATGACGAAATCGCTGTTCACGCCAGGCTTGATCCGGATAACCTTGGTGATCATGACGCCGCTATTGCCGGCGATGACCCGGCCGGGTTCGAACATCAGAGTGACATCCCAATTCTGCGTGACCCGAGCAACCATCGCACCATATTCAGCCGGACTTGGCGGATTGTCTTCCGGCTTGTAAGGCACACCGAGGCCACCGCCGAGGTCGACATGGGTAATGACATGCCCCGCACCGCGCAACTGCTCGATCAGTTCACCCATTCTCGCATAGCATTTTTCAAGCGGATCAAGATTTTGCAACTGGCTGCCGATATGCACGGCAACCCCGCGCAGGTTGAGCCCGTCAAATTTGGCAAGCCTGGCATAAATCTCCGGTGCCACGTCGATCGCGACGCCAAACTTGTTTTCCTTCTTGCCGGTTGAAATTTTCGCGTGAGTGCCGGCATCGACATCGGGATTGACTCGCAGGGTTGCAGAGGCCTTTACCCCTCGGGCGGCTGCAATCTCCGCGAGCATTTCGCCTTCTTCTTCCGATTCCAGATTAAACTGGCCGATCCCTTTTTCGAGGCCGAGCGTCAATTCCTCGCGGCTCTTGCCAACGCCGGAAAACACAATGTCCTCCGCCTTCATCCCTGCTGCGAGAGCACGCTGCAATTCGCCACCGGAAACGACGTCCGCGCCATAGCCCTGATTGGCCAGTATCCGAAGAACCGCAAGATTGGGATTCGCTTTCACCGCGAACGCCAGATGGATTTTCCCGGCGTCCTTCAGGCCTTCGCGAAAGACCCGCGCATGCCGCTCGAGCGTCGCCCGCGAATAGACATAGACCGGAGTCCCGACTTCTTCCGCGATTTTTGACAACGGAATATTTTCCGCATGCAATATACCATTTTTAAGCTGGAAATGGTCCAATATCTTATACTTTCAAACCGATGGGATAGATTTAGCCGGGCGGCGGCAAGTCAAACTCGTCATCCTGCCGTTTTTCTGACCGGCGGAGCAGTTCGTCGCTACGCTCCGGCTTTGCCTGGCTCGAAGGGATCAGCAGGTCTTCTCCGCTGGGTGTTTTCATTTCACCATAAACAGGCGGTGGAAGTGCCTCGCCTTTTGCTGGTTGCAAAGCACCGCGATTGCCGCAGGCGGCCAGAACGGTCGTGGCTCCGACCAGCAGCAGAATCGAATGGATTTTTTTCATTTCAGCTCTCCAGCCCCAGTGCTTTTCTGGCCTTTGCAATCTGAACCCTTACTTGATCGGGAGCGGTACCGCCATAGCTGGATCGGCTGGCTACCGAAGCATCGACGCTCAGCACACTGAACACATCGGCATCAATCCGCTGGTCGATCGCCTGAAACTGTTCGAGCGTGAGATCAGCCAAACCACAAGCCTGCTCTTCGGCCAGCGCCACCACTGCACCAGTGACATGATGCGCTTCGCGAAATGGGAGCTTCGCCTCCCGCACCAGCCAATCGGCAAAATCGGTAGCGGTTGAATAGCCCGCCTCGGCCAGTGCGCGCATCCGGCTGCCGCTGAATTCCACTTCGGCAATCATGCCGGTCATTGCGGCAATAGACAGGCCGAACAAATCATGGGCTTCGAACACGGGCGGCTTGTCGTCTTGCATGTCTTTGGAATAGGCGAGTGGCAGCCCTTTCATCGTAATCACCAGCGCGGTCATTGCACCAGCTATGCGGCCGGCATGGCCGCGCACCAGTTCGGCGGCATCAGGATTGCGTTTTTGCGGCATGATCGAGGAGCCGGTTGAAAAACTGTCGGGCAGTTTGACAAAACCGAAGGGCTGACTCGCCCAGATCACAAATTCTTCGGCCAGCCGCGAGAGGTGTAAGCTGCACTGGGTCGCCGCCATCAGATAGTCGAGTGCAAAGTCCCGGTCAGATACCGAATCCAGACTATTGCCGGTAGGACCATCAAAATCCAGCGTTGCTGCCGTTTTTTCACGATCAATCGGAAATCCCGTACCCGCTAGCGCTGCCGCACCCAGCGGCGATTCATTCATCCGCCGCCGCGCATCGGCAAAGCGAGAGCGATCCCGCCGGATCATCTCATAATAAGCCATCAAATGGTGGCCGAGGCTGACCGGCTGGGCCGATTGCAAATGGGTGAAGCCCGGCATGATGGTATCGGCATGTTCTTCAGCACGCTCCACCAGTGCCTTTTGCAAAGCGGCCAGAGCGCCATCCACCATGTCCATGGCATCGCGCACCCAGAGCCGAAAATCGGTCGCCACCTGGTCGTTGCGCGAGCGGGCGGTGTGCAGGCGTCCCGCCACCGGTCCAATAATCTCGGAAAGGCGCGCTTCGACGTGCATGTGAATATCTTCAAGGTCGAGATTTTCGGTGACGCCGTGAGCTTCAAATTCCTGCGCGATCTGGCTAAGGCCCTTGATGATTTTCGTGGCGTCCTCCGCGTCGACTATGTTCTGCTCAGCCAACATGGCGACATGAGCCAGACTCGCACGAATATCATGCCGCCATAATTTCTTGTCGAACGGGATCGAGGCGTTTATCTCGCGCATGATTGATGAAGGGCCATCGGCAAATCTGCCACCCCACATGATATTGGAATTTTTCGTGACTTTTGTGATGCGTACCGTCCTGTCCATGATCCTGTTGGTGAGCCTTGGCGCTTGCGATAGAGGCTCGAGCGAAGCGGGGCAAGAATTTGCTGACGGCAAGCCTCAGGAACAAGGCGAGACCATCGAGAGTAGCCAGGGGATGGTTGGCAAGTTGGATATTTCCCAGCGTGGCACAGCGATGATTGACACTCCATTCCAGGCGCCTGATGGCAGTACGGTAAGATTGAGTGATTTTACCGGCAAACCTTTGCTGGTGAATATCTGGGCAACCTGGTGTGCGCCATGCATCGTCGAAATGCCGATGCTGGATAAACTGGCAACGCGAGAGAAGGACCGACTCAAGATACTGGTTGTATCTCAGGATATTCAGGGTGCGGAAAAAGTCGTACCCTTTTTCGAGCGGGGCAATTTTCAGGAACTCGAACCCTATGTCGATCCCGAAAACGGTCTGAGCTTCGGCTTCGGGTCCGGCCTGATGCCCACGACGGTGCTGTATGATGCGCAAGGCGAAGAAGTGTGGCGAGTGATCGGGGCGATGGATTGGGATGGTGCCAAGGCTGCCGCTCTGTTGGAAGAAACACTGGCCGACGATTGAAATCTGCTTTCCGCAGCAACGGAATCAAACCCGGAACTGGCTGGAAACTAGCTTTTTCAAAATTAGAATCGATTGCGTTGAAAGCGGATTTCGTTATTCTCGAAGCACCTTGCTATATTGGAGAATTCGATGAACCGCTGCAAATTACAATTCATGTTGCCGGTGCTTGCTGGCTTTGCTCTGCTTTCGGCCTGCGAACAAACGGCCGAAACAGATGTGGTATCTGAAACCGCCGCCGTCGAGCTTCCCAATGGAATGACAGTAAAAGAACAGATCGAGGCCCGGCAGGGTCACCTCAAGAAAATCGGCAAAGCGTTCAAGGCAATCAGCGACCAGTTGAAGGCTGGCAGTCCCGATCTGGCCCAAATTCAGACCGCTGCTGCAACTGTACCGACCGAGGCGATGGGAATGAACGACTGGTTTCCGGAAGGCACCGGACCTGCATCCGGTATCAAAACAGCAGCCTTGCCGATCATCTGGGAAGACAAGACGGATTTCAATGACAAGATCGGGGCAATGCAGGATGCGGCCGCGAAGCTCGACTCCATTGCACAAGCCGGGGATGTTGCCGCCATTGGAGCCGCTTTCAAGACCACCGGCGGCACATGCAAAGCCTGTCACGACAAATACCGTAAAGACGACTAGCCCGCGATGACAACCAAACCAGCGCGAGTTATGGTCTGGGACGGTGCGCTCAGGCTGGTGCACTGGCTGATGGTGGCTCTTGTCCCGCTTCTGTGGTGGACCGCCGAGGAAGGCCATATGGACTGGCACAAGAGCTTCGGACTCACCATGTTCGGGCTGGTCCTTTTCCGGCTGATATGGGGTTTGATCGGGACGTGGACGGCACGTTTCGCCCCCATGGTGCAACGGATCGGATCGCTGAACATCTACATCAAAAAACTGCGCAACCGGGATAGTGGCGCAACATTTGGCCACAGCCCCTTGGCGGTGCTGAGCGTCTTCGCCTTGCTGCTGGCTCTGACAGCCCAGGTGACAACCGGATTGTTTTCCGTCGATATTGATGGCCTCGAATCAGGGCCATTGGCAGTGCTGATATCATTCGAGACAGGCCGGCAGTTCGCAGCGGTCCATGAACTCAACTTCAACCTGCTGCTAGCGCTGAT
The DNA here is from genome assembly GCA_018067055.1 of Sphingomonadales bacterium. GTDB lineage: Bacteria > Pseudomonadota > Alphaproteobacteria > Sphingomonadales > Sphingomonadaceae > Parasphingorhabdus. Next base: position 9,920 of record JAGPVK010000377.1, read on the forward strand.
CGGGCTCCACATAACGGCGATCGCCATCTACTATTTTGTCCTGAAAGACAGACTTGTCGAACCGATGGTAACCGGTCATCGATCCCGCGCTGACTTTCCGACATCCGATCTGCCTGAGAATCGGCTGCAGTTGCTTCCTGTGATAGCCGCTGCCGCCCTGGCGCTGGCCTGCGTAATCGCGATATCCAATTTCGGCTGAAGCGAATCACTTGAGAGCACCATCGCCGATCTTGCATCGGGATGGTGGTGGGCGATGACGGGCTCGAACCGCCGACATCTTCGGTGTAAACGAAGCGCTCTACCAACTGAGCTAATCGCCCCATGACACGATGCATGGCTGCATCACTGAGGTCAGGCGAGCGCCATTGCCAAATCACGGCGCCTTTGGCAAGCCTATTTGCGCTCCTTTGCTGACAAGTTGATCTGCGACAAACTTTCAGCGCGAATTTGACACGAACATTGGCCCGTTAACCAGAACCCTAGCTGACTCCGCGATTCGCCAGTTATACCTCGTTATCCACAGCATATAATCGTTATTTATCATTGACTTAAAAAGATATTTAGCAAATTCCGGGGGTTGCCGCTGTCAATCGAAATATTTCACTTTTTTTACAGCACTGCTCTTGATCGACTCACGCAGAGGGGCTTACTAAGGATGTTCGGCTGATGGCTACGATTGCAATATCCGAGCCTAATTTGAAAATGAAAATGATCGTTGAAAACGTGTTTTCAGCACAGGGTCCGCTGCGTCTGATTCATTCCCATGGCTGGGGGTTTTGATGGCTGCTCAATTCGGTGCCTGCGATCAATTGTCGGCGTAGCGATGGCGCGCGCCAAACGGGGAAGATGTCGGGGGATGCTCGTGAACGAAAGTGTACACAAACGGGATGATGGACTGTCCGTAAACAGTCCTGTTGCTGGGGATATTGTTATTTCAACCGATCTGGAAACGATTTGGCTCAAGATTTGCGCAGGCCTGCGTCGCGATCTGGGTGCACAAATTTTTGGCCAGTGGATCAAACCGGTAAAGCTCACCGTTTTTGATTCCGACACGGGCACATTGCAACTGGAACTCCCTTCGGAATTTGCCGCCACCTGGGTCCGTGATCGCTATGCCGAGCGTCTGTTGCTGGCATGGAAAGCCCATTGCCCGGCGGTCAAAGACCTTGCTTTTCAGGCCCAATCCGGCGCTGCAAAAATAGCCCAGATTGCAAATACCAATGGCATGACCACCCAAGCCAGTCACAAGATTACGCCGGAAAGCAAATTCCGCCTGGACCTCGATCCCCGGATGACCTTTGAGCAATTTATCGCAGGCCATTCGAATGTTCTCGCGCTCAATGCCGCGCAACGCACCGCGGCCGCAGAAAAGCCGCTGTTCAGTCCGCTCTATCTCCAGTCATCGACCGGACAGGGCAAGACGCATTTGATGCACGCCATTGGTCATGCATTTCGCGCCGAATTTCCTTCCGCGACCATCATCTACATGTCCGCGGAACGCTTCATGATCGAATTCGTATCGGCCATGCGCCGCAACGAGGGGATGGAATTCAAGGCTTCGCTGCGCGAAGCAGATCTGCTGATGATCGATGACATACAGTTCATTGTCGGCAAAAACTCTACCCAGGAGGAATTTCTTCACACGGTTGATTCGCTGATCAGCCGGGGCAAACGCGTTGTCGTCGCGGCAGACCGTCCACCGCAAGCTCTGGACGGTGTCGACCAGCGGCTGCTCTCGCGCCTGTCGATGGGGCTGGTTGCCGATATCCAGTCCGCTGGCCTCGAGCTGCGCCGTGACATTCTGACGCATCGCCTTGCCACCATGCCGCACCAGCATGTGTCGGAAGAGGTCGTCGATTTTCTCGCTCGCACGATCAGCCGGAATTTGCGCGAACTGGAAGGCGGTCTCAACAAGTTGCTCGCTTATGCGCAGCTAACCGGACGCGAAATCAGCCGAGAACTGGCCGAAGAACAATTGTCGGACATATTGAGTGCCTGTCGCCGTCGAATCACGATCGACGAGATTCAGCGTACGGTCTGCGAATATTACCGACTCGACCGGAACGAGATGTCATCGAAACGCCGGGCCCGTGCAGTCGCACGGCCGCGGCAGGTTGCGATGTATCTGGCGAAGGTAATGACCCCGCGCAGCTATCCTGAAATCGGCCGAAAATTTGGCGGACGCGACCACAGCACCGTGATCCATGCGGTCAAATTGGTTGAACATCTGCGCGGCGAAGATAGCGAAATGGACAATGACGTCCGGATGCTCCTCCGCCAGCTTGAAAGCTGAATAGCGGAGCTGCGCCCGGTCTATTTTTTCTCGGGGGCGACCGAAATCCTTACGCGTTCGCCGCTATTTCCCGGAAAATCGGTGAACATGGCTTCGACCAGATTGGGCACGAGATAGGTCAGGTTCTTCGATCGCGATAGCGCTTCCGCCTTGCCCTCGAACAGGCGCTGGCCATCGACAGCGCGGTCAATCTTCATTTCCAGCTCCGTGGTGTAGACGGTAAAGCTGCGGACCCCGTCATAGCCGGAAAAGCCGTAGCCCCCGTACAGGAATGGATCGTTGAAGCCGTAGAGATACCGGTGGCGTCCGTAATATCCACCGAATCGACTGGAAGGATAGAATGGATCATAGTCGGCGACGACTTTTTCCCGGCCCTTGTCGATATCATAGTCCATTCTGACAATCAGTTCCGCCGCCGCAGGGTCATCGCTACGACGATATCCGAGATCAAGCATGCGCTGTTCAACCAGCGTTGCATATTGACCGAACTCGAGACCGCCAGCCAGATCGGGATCGTCGGCAACAACGGCAAAGCTCTGGCCGGTGGTGTCCGGAAGCGCGACAAACCTTTGCACATCCGCACGAAACGGCGTTGCACAGGCCGCCAGCGTCAGGACAGCAAGCGGAGCGAGCAGCGAAAGCCCTTTCCGATTAAAGCCATGTTTAGCAAAAATAGTCATGCTTCTTCCTTCAAATTACCCACCATCATTGGCTGATGATAGAGAAACCGGGCTGAACCAGCTTTGAACGACTTCAGATTGACGCCGTGCGGCTGACTTGAGCCCTTTCGGATCAACTGCACAAGGTAAAACAGACTGTCCAGCAAATGTCTGTCCGGACATTCCGCCCCTGAGACCACCGGAATGTCCGATCGGGCGGCAATCGCGCAAAAGAAAACCCGCCACAATCGGGCGGGTTTTTCTGTACCGATCTGGAAGTCAGCTTAAGCGGTCTGCAGCGCTGCAACCCGTTTGGTCAAGCGACTGAATTTCCGCGAAGCCGTGTTCTTGTGATAGAGGCCCTTGCTCACACCGCGCGCCAATTCAGGCTGTACAGCCTTCAGTGCTGCCACTGCGACATCTTTATCACCAGCCTCAACGGCTGCATCCACGGCCTTGATCCTGGTACGAATCTGGCTCAGGCGATTCTTGTTGATCGCGGTGCGGCGCGTGTTGCGACGGATACGTTTTTTTGCTTGCGGCGTATTAGCCATGAAAAACCCTCAAAATCTGAAATTAAATGCCGGGACGGTGCGTATCGCTTCCGGCTCAAGACGGCGGGCAATAGCGTGGCTTCCGATTCTCGTCAATAGCTTAGTGAACCGCTTATTTCTGGCATTGCGAACAGTAAAAGGTCGAGCGGCCACTATCGACTCGGCGTTGCACCAGAGCGCCGCACTGGCAGGCCTGACCTTCGCGACCATAGACCTGCCAGTCCTTGGCAAAATAGCCCAGTTCCCCGCCCGGTTGCACAAAATCGCGCAGGGAAGAACCACCGGCCGCGATCGCGGCAATCAGCACCTGCTTGACCGCAGCTACCAGCCGTTCATAGCGAGGCTTTGAAATCGCTCCACCCTTCAATCGCGGCGATATGCCTGCCATATGCAGCGCCTCGCACACATAGATATTGCCGAGTCCCGCGACTATGCGCTGGTCGAGCAGCAGCTGCTTGATCGGCGCCTTGCGATCTCTGGTCACGGCTTTCAGATAAGCACCGGTAAAATCGTCGCCAAGCGGTTCC
>JAGPVK010000384.1 GCA_018067055.1 Sphingomonadales bacterium
GCGCGACGACAATGAAGCCGCTATCGGCTTTTACAAGGCGCTGGGATATGAAGTACAACCGGTGGTGACGATAGGAAAGAGACTCGATCCGGAGAGCAGTTGAGCGATGGAAAAACTGGCCGACAATATCTGGATTGCCGAAGGCGATATCGTTGATTTTCACGGCTTTCCCTATCCGACACGCTGTGTGATCGTCAGGCTCGCCAGCGGGGAACTCTGGTGCTGGTCACCGATCGCACTTTCGCCGGCGCTGAAAACGGCAATTAACCTGATCGGCAAGCCAGCCCATCTGGTCAGCCCGAACAAGATCCACCATCTCTATCTGCAGGACTGGCAGCTGGCATGGCCGGAGGCGAAGCTTTGGGGGCCGGCGTCGACGATAAGCAAGCGTTCCGATCTGGCGTTTGAAGCGCCGCTGGAAAATGAACCACCCAACGAATGGGGTGGCGATATCGATCTCATCTGGTTCAACGGATCGCCGGTCATGGACGAGATTGTCTTTTTTCACCGACCATCGAAAACCGCCATCCTCGCCGACCTGTCGGAAAATTTCAGCGACGCATTCATTCGTCAGCACTGGAAAGGCTGGAAACGGTGGATCGCCAAGCCATGGGGTATCATGGAAGGCAAAGGCTATGCCCCGCTTGAATGGCGGCTTTCCTTCCTCAGACGCAAGGCCACACGAGCCGCTCGCGACCAGCTGCTGGCCTGGAATCCGCGCCATGTGATCATGGCGCATGGTGAAATTCAGCGCGAAAACGGTCAGGCGTTTCTTGAGCGCGCCTTTGCCTGGCTTTAGGGAAGCGGCTTTGACCCGCTTTGTCGTTGCATCGTAGGCCATTGCCAATTTTACATTTTCCGACTAGCGCTCGCGGCAATCACATCTGGGCAATGTATCGAGGACAATGACAATGGCTGGTGAAACCAAAATGTACGGCATTTCCAATTGCGACACCGTCAAGAAGGCGCGCAACTGGATGGAACGCAATGGCATCAACTATGTTTTCCATGACTATAAAAAGTCCGGGATTACCAAGGACAAGCTGGAAATGTGGGTGATGCAGGTCGGCTGGGAAGCGCTGGTCAACAAGCGCGGCACCACCTTCCGCAAGCTGCCCGACATGGTGAAGGAAAATATCGGCGACGATACAGCGGTGATGGTGATGGCGGAAAATCCCAGCATGATCAAACGCCCGGTGCTGGAACATGGCGACGAGCTGGTCGTCGGGTTCAAGGCGTCGGACTATGAAGCCGCTGGACTGGCCGCGCGCAACAGCTAGTGCCGACGATCCTGTCCCATGCAGCGGTGCCACTTGCCGGTGCGCTGATTTTGGGGCGAAACAGGCTTTCCTTGCCGGTGATCGGGACAGGAATCGCCCTGGCGATGCTGCCCGACGCCGACGTCATCGGATTTGGTTTCGGCATCCACTATGCAGATGCCTGGGGTCACCGGGGCGCAAGCCACAGTCTGGTTTTTGCCGCCGCAGCAGCGTTGTTCGCCACCGCGCTGTTGCGTCCGGAACGCTATGGCGTTGCCGCTGTTTTCCTGTTCCTGTCGATGGCCTCGCACGGACTGCTTGATATGCTGACCAATGGCGGACTGGGCGTGGCCCTGTTCTGGCCGTTTGCAGTCGCGCGTCATTTCGCTCCGGTTACCCCGATTGCCGTATCGCCGATCGGCATTTCCAATTTTATCAGCGATCGTGGCATCAAAGTGTTATATTCCGAAGCTATATGGATTTGGATACCGTTGACACTGATCGCTGCCGCCGGTTTTGGTATCAGGAAAAGGACAGGATAATGGTCACAGCAAGATGGAATGATGTGGTGATCGCAGAGAGCGACCAGACAGTGGTGGTCGAAGGCAATCATTATTTCCCGCGCGATTCGGTCTGGTCGAAATATCTGATGCACAGCGACACATCCAGCCATTGCCCGTGGAAGGGCGATGCGTCTTATCATTCGCTGATTGTCGAGGGTGAAATCAACGAGGACGCGGCCTGGTTTTATCCAGCGCCGAAAGCGGCTGCGGCAGAAATCGAAGGACGGATCGCATTCTGGAAAGGCGTCGAGGTCAGCTAGTGATGAGCCTCCGTGCGATCTTTGGTTCGGCAATCCTGTTGCTGCTGGCCGGATGCGGCGTTCAGGCGGAAGCCAGCGGAGAATCGAAGATGCAAGTGACGACATTGAGCGGCGGCCCACCGATCATCATCGCCCATCGCGGCGCCAGCGGCGAGCGTCCGGAACATACGCTTGCATCCTATCAGCTGGCGATCGAGCAGGGCGCCGACTTTATCGAGCCCGACCTGGTGCTGACCGGGGACGGCATATTGGTTGCGCGGCACGAGAATGAGATCAGCGAAACCACGGATGTCGCGGACAGGCCGGAATTCGCGGCGCGCAAGGCCACCAAGATGATCGACGGCGAAAGCCATGAAGGCTGGTTTACCGAAGATTTTACGCTGGCCGAGCTGAAGACGCTGCGGGCCAGAGAGCGCCTGCCTGAATTGCGGGCGGCAAATGCGGCTTATGACGGCCAGTTTGAAATCCCGACCTTCGAAGAGATATTGCAATTGTTGCAACAGCAGGAACAGCAAAGTGGCAGGCGGATCGGTGTCTATCCCGAAACCAAGCATCCCAGCTATTTCAAGGCTTTGGGACTGGATCATGACGAGCCGATGCTCAAATTGCTGAATCAATATGGCTATAGCGGCAAGGATGACCCGGTCTTCATTCAGTCGTTCGAGACTGGCAATCTGAAGGCATTGCACAAGAAAACGGAGATACGGCTGGTCCAGCTGGTCGCTGGTGAAGGGGGGCCGCCGGATGATCAGGGCCTGACCTATGCAGCGATGCTTACGGTCGATGGTCTGGCAGCAATCGCCGGCTATGCGGATGGACTGGGACCGTCCAAGGATCTGGTGATCGGCCGCAATCTCCTTGGCCAACTGGGCGCGCCGACCGGGCTGGTCGAGGTGGCCCACAAGGTCGGGCTGTTGGTCCATCCGTGGACGTTCCGCCGGGAAAATTATTTTCTGCCGACCGATTTCAAGAGCGGCATCGATCCGCGCGAGCCAGGCGATCTGGAAGGTGAGGTGCGCGCATTTGTTGCCGCCGGGGTGGATGGGCTGTTTAGCGACAACCCCGATCTCGCAGCAGCGGCAATACGGTGATAGTCGCGAAGCTGGCCTTATCTTCCGTCGTCGCTTATTAGGGCCAATCCATCGCCATCAAAGCTGAGGATTACCATGTCCACAACCTTCAAACTCGATACCTCCACCAGCCGTGCCACTCCGCGGCCACAGCCGATGCGGCGCCTGTCGGTGCCCAAAATCCAGGGCCGCAAGGTCGATGGGGTGACAGCGGAGCCGGTGGTCATGCTGACCGCCTACACCGCGCGGACGGCGCAATTGCTTGATGCGCATTGCGATATGCTGCTGGTCGGCGATTCGCTGGCGCAGGTCATCTATGGGCTTGATTCGACGATTCCGGTCACGCTCGACATGATGTGCAACCATGGCGCGGCCGTGGTCCGGGGCAGCTATCACAGCGTCGTTGTCGTCGACATGCCGTTCGGTTCCTATGAGGCATCGCCGGAGAAAGCCTATGAGAGCGCCGCCCATATCCTGAAGGAAACCGGTGCGGCTGCGGTCAAGCTCGAGGGTGGTGAAGTAATGGCGGAAACCGTCGCTTTTCTGGTACAGCGGGGCATTCCGGTGGTCGGTCACGTCGGGCTGACGCCGCAAGCGATCAATGTGCTGGGCGGTTATGCTGCCCGTGGTCGCAGCGACGCCGAAGCGAAGAAGATTGTCGGCGATGCGGTGGCTCTGGACAAGGCGGGGGCGTTTGCGATCGTTCTGGAAGGTGTGCTGGAGCCGATTGCGATCGAAGCCACCAAGGCTGTCGATGCCATCACCATCGGCATCGGCGCGTCGGCGCAATGCGATGGCCAAGTGCTGGTCACGGAAGATTTGCTCGGCATGTTCGACCGCACCGCCCGCTTTGTGAAACGCTATCACAATATAGCCGAACAAATTGACCAGGCCGCCGAGCAATATGCCGGTGAGGTCAGGGAGCGCAGCTTTCCGGGGCCAGACCAGCTCTATCAGCCGAAAAAATAGCGCAAATTTTCACTTTCCCCCGTTCCTCCGTTCAGCCTGTGGAAATGGTCAATAGACTTTTACATTTGCTATTGCGGACGCTAAAGGACAGCCGATTGCAATTCGCCTTCGTTTCACCGGCGTCTGACCGGCGAGCAGGGCGCGCGAAACAATATTGAGGAAGCCACTTTGGCCAAAGACAAAGATAAAGCACCAGAAGAGCAGCCGGATCGTTCGGAGCAGGTGTTCCTGCGCGAAGTTGACGAAGCGGTGCGCGAGGACCAGCTGAAAAATTTTGCTACCCGTTACGGGATATGGATTTTTGCGGCTGTTATCATTGGCCTCGGGTCTCTGGCCGGCTGGATATTCTATCAGAATAGCCAGAATGAGGATTCCGGTTTGCGCAGCGAAGAATATGTCGCGGCCATTGACAGCATTCGCCAGAGCAATCTCGACGGTGCCGCGAAAGCGCTCGAACCGTTGATGGAAGCCGACCAGGCGGGTTACCGGGCTGCGGCACAATTGCTGCAGGCCAATATTGCGCTGGAAAAAAATGATCCGAAAAAGGCGATCGCAGGCTATGGCAAGGTCGTTGCCGATGACAGTCTGCCGAAGCCGTTTCGCGATCTCGCATTGATCCGCCAGACCACCGCCGAATTTGACACGCTCAAGCCGCAGCAGGTGATTGACCGGCTGAAGTCGCTTGCTGTGCCGGGCAATCCCTGGTTCGGCAGCGCCGGCGAGATGGTGGCCGTATCCTATCTGAACATGGGCAAATCTGATCTCGCGGGGCCGCTTTTTGCTCAGCTTGCGAAAGATGAAAATGTCCCGCCGACGATCCGGTCGCGTGCGTTGCAAATGGCAGGTGTCGAAGGCATTGACGCCGTGCAACTGGACAGCGATGATAAAAAAGTTGCACCGCCGATCGCGGTCGCGACTGAGGGAGAATCCAAGGAATGATTTCCGGTAAGAAACTGATCACCAGCCTGCTGGTCCTGTCCCTGCTGTCCGGCTGTGGTATTTTGGGTGGTGGCGATGGCGAAGACAAGAAGAGCACGCCGACGCTCGGTAAGCGAACCCCGATATTGAGTGGCGAAAGCGGCGCTGAGGTCGATCCTTCGCTGGCATCAATCTCCGTAATCCTGCCGGCACCGGTGGCCAATAGCGAATGGGCGCAATCGGGCGGCAACGCGAGCAAATCGATCGGTCATGTCGCTCTTGAGGGTAATCTTGCCCAGGTCTGGACCGCGAATATCAGCGGCACCAACAAACGCGAACGTCTGGCCTCTGCACCGGTAGTGGCCGGCGGGCGGCTGTTTGTCACTGACACCCAGGCCATGGTTCATGCCTTTGACGCAGCCACAGGCGCGAAAATCTGGTCCAGCCAGATCGAGGTCAAGGGTGATGGTGAATCTTCACGCTTTGGCGGCGGCGCCAGCGTGTTCGATAATGTCGTCTATGCCACCAATGGCGTAGGCGATGTCGTCGCGCTCAATGCTTCGGATGGCAGTCAGAAATGGAAAGTGCGTCCGGCCGGTCCCTTGCGCGGGTCGCCGACGATTTCCAATGGCAATGTCTATGTGATGACGCAGGACAATCAGATTTATGCGCTGAACATGCTGGACGGATCGGTGCAGTGGAATGAAGCCGGGACCGTCGGTCTCGCAGGCATTTTCGGAGTCGCAGCGCCTGCTGCTGGCCAGGGCACGATTGTCGCGGGCTATAGCTCGGGCGAGCTGACCGCCTATCGCTACGAAAATGGCCGCAATCTCTGGAACGACGCGCTTGCGCGGACCAGCATTTCGACTTCTGTTTCGACTCTGTCCGATATCGACGCCGATCCGGTGATTGACCGTGGCCGGGTTTTCGCGCTTGGACAGGGAGGCCGGATGGCGGCTTATGAGCTGGTCACCGGCCAGCGGATCTGGGAACTGAATATTGCCGGGATCACGACACCGGTCGTGGCAGGCGAGTGGGTGTTCGTGCTGACCGATGATGCGAAATTGCTGTGCATCGCGCGGCCGAATGGCAAGGTCCGGTGGATCAGCCAGCTGGCTTCCTACCGGAATGAAGAGAAGAAGAAAAACCCGATCAACTGGACGGGGCCGATATTGGCTGGCAACCGTCTGATTGTTGCCAGCACCGAAGGCGATGTCGTTTCGATTTCGCCTGGTGAGGGATCGAGCCAGACGCTGTTCAAATTGGACGATGGCGTTTCGCTGCCGCCGATTGTTGCGGGTGGCATGCTATATATTCTCGACGACAGCGGCCGTATTTCCGCGTTCCGCTGAGGATCAGAACCAAAGGACAGGGACCGGCTTCATGCTGCCCAATATTGCAATCATAGGTCGGCCTAACGTCGGCAAATCAACGCTGTTCAACCGTCTGGTTGGCAAGAAGCTGGCGCTCGTCGACGACACGCCTGGGGTCACCCGTGACCGCCGTGAGGGCGCTGCCAATCTGCTGGGGCTGGAATTCAACGTCGTCGACACGGCGGGTTATGAAAATGAAGACGCCAAAAGTCTGCCCGGACGGATGCGCAAGCAGACCGAACTGGCGGTGGCGGGCGCCGAACTGGCGATATTCGTGATTGACGGCCGGGCCGGTCTCACCCCGCTCGATGAAGAAATTGCCCGCTGGCTGAGAAGCGCGAAGAAGCCGGTCGTGCTGCTGGTCAACAAGGCCGAGGGCCGGGCAGCGGAATCCGGCATATTGGAAAGCTATGCGCTTGGATTTGGCGATCCGATTCCGTTCAGCGCCGAGCATGGCGACGGCATCGCTGACCTGTTTCAAGCGATCCAGCCCTATGTCGAGAATTTCAAGGCCGCCGCAACCGAAGAGCCCACCGATGAATCGGCACCGCTGAAACTGGCGATTGTCGGGCGTCCCAATGCCGGCAAGTCGACGCTGATCAACAAGATGCTCGATGAAGACCGGATGATAACCGGTCCGGAAGCCGGCATCACGCGGGACAGTATCACCGTTGACTGGGTCTGGCATGATGATGATCTGACCGAGGAAGAGAAGCTCGACGGCATCACTCCCGATCGTCAGGTCCGGCTGATCGATACCGCCGGGATGCGCAAACGCGCCAAGGTGAATGACAAGCTGGAGAAGCTGGCCGTTGCCGATGCCCGGCATGCGGTCGATTTTGCCGAAGTGGTGGTGCTGCTGCTCGATGCGACCAAGGGCCTGGAAGCGCAGGATCTACGCATTGCCGACCATGCGATACAGGAAGGTCGCTGCCTTGTTATCGGGATCAACAAATGGGATGTTGCCGAAGGACCGAGCAAATTGTTCAACGGTATCAGAGCTGCACTGAATGACGGTCTGGCACAGGTGCGAGATGTACCGATGGTTGCCGTTTCGGCTTTTA
>JAGPVK010000391.1 GCA_018067055.1 Sphingomonadales bacterium
GACGGGAATGGAAACAGTCCGCACCAAGCCATCAGCTGAACATAGTTCGATGTTCATCATCTCCGGATTTGCCGACAGTGGCATCGTGGCAAGGGGTAGCGCGATCACTGCGATGGCAAACTGACTGAGCCGGGATTTCCTGATCCTGTCTATCATGATGGCTCCTCTTCCTCGTCGATCAATACCCGCTGGGCAGCGCCATCGAGATCTTCGAACTGATCGTTCCGCATCGCCCAGAAAAAAAACACCAGACCGCAAAGCCCCATCAGCAGGGCCACCGGGATCAGGATTGCCAGGCCGCTCAATTGGCCGCTCCATTGAGCCGCAGGGCATTGCCGACGACGATCAGCGACGACAGCGACATGGCAATCGCGGCGATCAGTGGCGTGACCATGCCGGTGAGCGCCAGCGGCACGGCGCAGATATTATAGCCAATCGCCAATGCGAAATTCTGGTGGACGATCTGCATCGTGCGACGCGCTACCTGAATCGAAAGTGCCACCGGCATCAGCGAGGCGCTGGTAAAGACGGCATCGGCGGCTTGCTGGCCGACATCGCTGGCCGAACCCGGCGCAATCGAGACATGGGCGGCCGCAAGGGCAGGGCCATCGTTGAGGCCATCGCCAACCATCAGCACGTTATGGCCGCTGTCGGACAGGCGGGTGATCGCTTCGACCTTGTCCTGCGGCGAGGCACTCGCCTGGGCCGAAATTCCCAAGGCGCGGGAAACAAGAGAAACGGAGCGCATATTATCGCCGGATATGATCGAGGCCGGCAGTCCGAGCGCCTGCAGCCTGGCGATCGCCTCTGCAGCATCCGGCCGGATTTCGTCTTGCAGCTGGAGCACGACCATTTCGGTCCCTACGGTTAACTGGCTGGACAGATGATCCGCCGACTTTTCGGGCTTGCCGAGCGTGACGTTCACATCGCCCCATGTGGCGCTCATGCCTTCGCCGGGTACTTCCCTGATCTCTTCCAGCGCGGCCGGTTCGATATCCAGCGCCAGCAATGCGGAGCGGATACCCTTGCTCACCGGATGGCGGCTGGCCTGCGCCAGCGCCAGTGTGATCTGTTTTTGCGTCAGGCTCAGGGCATCGAGATTTACCGGTATCGGGTGACCGAGAGTGAGCGTGCCGGTCTTGTCGAACAGCACATAATCGGCTTCCGCCAGACGTTCCAGCGCGCTGCCATCCTTGACCATCACGCCTTTGCGCAACAGCGCTCCGGAGGCCACGACCTGTGCCGCCGGCACCGCGAGCCCCAGCGCGCAGGGGCATGTGATGATCAGCACCGCGACCGCAATCAGCAGCGACTGATGCCAGCCGGCTCCTGCAAACATCCAGAAGACAAAGGCCAGCAGCGCAAGGCTATGGACCGCAGGCGCATAGAAGCGGGCTGCCCGATCGGCAACACGCACATAGAAGGAGCGGCGCTGTCCGGCGTCGTCCATCAAGCGGGCGATATCGGAGACGCTGGTGTCTTCCCCGGTGGCGGTGATCCGCACAATGACCGGCGATGACAGGTTGAGCGTTCCGGCCAGCGCCATATCGCCTTTGCTTCTAGGTTGCGGTTCGCTTTCGCCGGTCATCAGCGAGCAGTCGAAACTGCTTGAGCCCGATATAATCACACCATCGGCCGCCAGGCTTTCCCCCGCTGCCACCATCATCTGCATTTCCGGAACCAGATCCCGGGATGCCACCCAACGGGTGTTGCCATCGTTCTCCACAACCATCGCGCCTGGGGCAGCTTGTTTCAGCAGCGCACCGATGCCCTCACGCGCCCGGTCTCGCATCATGCCGTCCAGCACTCGCCCGGCGAGCAGAAAGAACAACAGCATCACCGCTCCGTCAAAATAGGCATGGGCGCCGCCGGTGGCGGTCTCGTAGAGGCTGAGACCGGTAGCGAGCAAAATGCCGATCGAGATCGGCACGTCCATATTGGTCCTGCCGTAGCGTAGTGCCATGGCCGCAGATGCAAAAAACGGCCGTCCGGCATATGCGATCACCGGGATCGCGATCAGCGCCGAGAGCCAGTGGAACAGGTCGCGGGTCACACCGGCGGCACCGGACCAGACACTGACCGACAGCAGCATGATATTCATCATGCCGAAACCGGCGACCGCGAGCGCGCGGATAAGCCTGTCCGTGCTACCCTTTTCTTCGGCCAAGGGATTGTCTGCCAGAATTTGGGCTTCGAATCCCAGCGTCTCTATCTCGCGGGTGAGCTGGTCATCCCTGATCTCCGGAAGATGGGATACGGCCACCTGTTTGGTCGAGAAATTGACTCGAGCGGAGAGGATACCAGGTTTGCTGCTGAGCCCGTTTTCGATTTTAGATATGCAGCCAGCGCAGCGGATCGCCGGAACAACAAAACGCGAAACAATGGCTTGCGGCTGACCGGCGCTGATTGGCGCAATGGCGTTCATTCTATATCCTGGAGCACGCGCATGGATTTGCCAGCCTGGGAGATCAGCAGTTTGAGTTTCCAGCGGCCAGCCGGTACAATCTCGGTGCTCCGATATTCACCCGGCCTGAATTCTACAAAGCGGATTTCGAACGGTTCGGTACGGCCAACGGGATGCTCGGCAATGGCGACGATTGTCGCACCCGGCAAAGCCGCGCCATTCGCACCGGTCACGTTCAATAGCGCTTGTTTACCCGAGCGAACGACCGGTGACACGGACCAGCCATGGGCCTGCTGATCGCGCGCCTGTTCGAGCCATTTGTTATATTTCTGGCTCGCCACATAGCTGTTGTCGACCACTGTGCCGCCGAACGTCGACAGGGCAAAGCGGGCCATGACCATATTCACGCCCACAACCACGGCGAAAAAGGCGACGATGATCATCGCGGCATGATAGCCGGTGAATTTTTTCACATCGGGAGACTTTCCACTCATTCGCCTGACTCCGGCCGTTCGAAAAAGACCTCGTCGACATCCGTGGCTTCGGGATTATCGGCCGCGGTGACGGTCAGCGCGAAATCTTCCCGTGCTGGCCCGGTGCCGGGAGCGGCGACATAGAGGCGCAATCTGGCGACGCTGTCGGCGGGAACATTGGTGGTCAAAGTCTGCCCGGCGCCATCTCTTGATCCTTCGTTCGACCAGACCACTCCGCCTTCGAGAGCGGTCATGCCGATAATCATGTCGCGCGGGCGATTTTCCATATTGCGCAGATTGACGGTATAGCTGTTGCGGACATGGCCGTCGGCGAGTTGCACATAGACCGGGTTGCGGTCGTGATTGGCACTGATGTCGATGCGGGTCCGGTTGCCGAGCGCGAACAGCATCGCCAGACCGATTGCACCCCAGATTGAGGTGTACAGGATCGTGCGGGGCCGAAACAGGGTTTTCAGGATCGGATTATGCGGCTTTCCGGCTTTTTCCAGATCGGCATCTTCGAGCGTGGCATAGTCGATCAATCCGCGGGGCCGTCCGACCTGTTCCATCACCTTGTCACAGGCGTCAATGCACAGCGCGCAGGTGATGCAGCCGATTTGCGGCCCTTCGCGGATGTCGATGCCGGTCGGGCAGACCGCGACGCATTGATTGCAGTCGATGCAGTCGCCGAAACTGCCTGGCTGGGCTTCCGCCTTTTTGACACTGCCGCGTGGTTCGCCGCGCCAGTCCTTGTAGGTGACGGTCAGTGATTTTTCATCCATCATCGCGGTCTGGATACGCGGCCAGGGGCACATGTAGATGCACACTTGCTCGCGCATGAAACCGCCGAAGATGAAGGTGGTCAGCGTCAATACGCCGACCGTGGCATAAGCGACAAACGGGGCCTGACCACTCCAGAAATCTACCACAAGGGTAGGCGCATCGGCAAAATACATGATCCATGCGCCGCCGGTCCAGAAGGCAATGACCAGCCACACCGACCATTTCAGTGCACGCTTGCCGATTTTCTTTGGTCCCCAAGGTGCATCCTGCAACCGGAACTGA